>DVHV01000060.1 GCA_018711775.1 Candidatus Onthocola stercoravium
ATTTTCTCTCTTTGGTAACAGAAGGGAGTTTTTTTATGAAAAATACTGAAAAGAATAAGATTAAATGGGTTGAAAAAGTCAGATATACATTAGAATTAGGAGGTAAAAGTGATAGTACATTTATTAATTACAAATCTCATATTACTAGATTTTTAAATTACTATGATGATAATATTGAAATCAATAAATTATGTGAAGATGAAATTGTCAATTATTTCAGAAAACAATATATTGATTTAGGCAGATGCTCTACTAGTTTAAATGTTGGTATTTGTTCTGTTAGGTTTTTATATTCTGTTTGCTTCAATCGTCAATTAAACAGAGATATTTTACCATCTACTAAATTAAAAAGGAAAATACCAACTATTATTTCCAAACAATTATTTTTGAAAATTATTAACGAAGAAACATGTTTAAAATATAAATGCTTTCTTCTCTTAGCTTTTTGTTCTGGTTTAAGAGTAGATGAAATTGCTAAACTTAGAATTGAAAACATTTTTCCTAATGAACACAAATTAAAAGTTTTAGGAAAAGGAAACAAAGAAAGATATACTATTCTTCCAGATATAACTATTAAATTTTTAAGAATGTATTGTAAGCAAGAACATATTACAAATAAACATGGATATCTTTTTATCTCTCATAACAAGAATAGCCATATTAATTCTAAGAGTATTATTAATTACTTTTCTACGCTAAAAGTCGCATATAATCTGGACAAAAACATTTCTTTTCACACCTTACGACATTCTTTTGCTACTTACTATTTAACGAATGGTGGTAATATCATTACATTAAAGTCTATGTTAGGACATTCTCATTTAAATACTACAAATATTTATCTTCACATTGCTCAAAACTTTAATGAATTAGAAGGTATCAAATATGTCTAAGTATACAATTCAAGATATATTTGTGAAATATGGCGATGAATATATCAAAAATCATCATTTATCTAAAGAGCAATGGAAAGTATTTAATGCAATTAGACGTTGTGGTACTAAAGAACTTGGTTATCATATTTGTACTTGCGAGGAATGTGGCGAAGAATATTTTGGATATAATTCCTGTCGTAATAGACACTGTCCTATGTGTCAATCCTATGCTCGTGAAAAATGGATACAAAAAGAAGCCAGTTATTTATTAGATTGTAGGTATTTTCACATCATTACTACTGTTCCGTATGAGTTAAATGAAATATTTTTATACAATCAAAAGACTTGTTACGATATTTTGTTTAAAGCGACCAGTGAATCTATTTTAGAGCTATGTGAAGATCCTAAATGGTTAGGTGCTAAAGTTGGTATTACTTCTATTCTTCATACCTGGGGACAAACATTACAGTTTCATCCCCATATTCATTCTATTGTTACTGGTGGAGGTTTAAAAAATAATCACTGGGTTCCTTGTGATAAAGATTATCTTTTTCAAGTTCAAGTCTTAGGCTCATTATTTAGAGGTAAATTCCTATGTTACTTAAAGCATGAATTTGAAAACTTAAATACAAAGTTTCAAAATTTAAAGGAATTTAATAAATTCTTAGAACCACTTTATAAAAAGACTTGGATTACCTATATTGAGCCACCAAAAGGTAAGACAGAAAACGTCATTGAATATGTTGGTAGATATTCTTTTAGAGTAGCTATTTCTAATGATAGAATTAAAAATATTGAAAATGGGAATGTCACTTTTGAGTACAAAGATTACAAAGATAATTCTAAAATCAAAGAAATGACTATATCAGCCGAAGAATTTATCAAACGATTTTTACTTCATGTATTACCAGAGCACTTTACAAAGATTAAACATTATGGACTGTTATCTAATAGAAGCAAAAAAACTAACATCAGATTTTGTCGATTACTGATTTCTAAAATATTAACGAAAGAATTTATTTCTAATATTTCTAGAAAGTTCAAACCTTTTCAATGTGAAAAGTGTGGATCTACTAATTTCATATATTCATTTAAATATATAAATAAACGACTGTGCTACGCTTAATCTTTATATACTTTAATTTCGAGAGTACTTTACTCTCACGGGGGTAAGGGGGAACTCTATCCAAATTTAGATAATAATCTTAATTTATTTATGTTTAATCAAGTATTTTTTCTATATGAATCAAAATACACAAAAAGAGAAAAAATACTTTCCCCTTATACATCTTTATCGTTATAAATTAGGTACAATAATTTTATAACACATTCTTTCGCAAACTCAAGATGTGCTATAAAATACTATACAATATAACACAAAATAAGGCATCATAGCAATTAAAAATAGCTACCACTTAGTAACTATCTTTGATTATAAATAACAGGATAAGGATTTTGATATTTCTTGGCCATTTTAACTTTCTTTAATTCACCAAGATTTCCATCTCTTACTGCTTTTCTAGCTTCGTATATCATACTACTCTCCCAATCATCATCCATAAATGCTAGCATATCATTTTGACAAGAACCCTCACAAAGAGCAATCATAAAGTCAATACGATTACGCTTTGCTAAATCAATTGCTGTCTGTGTTCCATCACAAGGCATAAAACCGATAATCATATCAGCATGCAGCAATTCATCTTTCTGTAATCTTCTTTTTTCTAATAATAAATTAGGTAAATTAGAATCTGTAGTAATTAATCTATCATCATAAACAGTAATCGTTCCATGAGTCTGACGAAGTGCTATCTTCTTCGCTAAAGAAGGTATCTTGCCTCCTCCTATTTCCACGATATTTCTGTTAATATCAAAATTTTCTGCTAATAAGTCTGCAAATCCTTCATATACATTTTTATCAGAATCTAACATATCCAACTCATCATAGACTTGTCGCAAAATATCAACCACTAAAGCAGACGTCTTACCCCAGGTA
>DVHV01000061.1 GCA_018711775.1 Candidatus Onthocola stercoravium
ATTTTACTTAAGGTTTCTTTTTCATAGTTAAGATACCCTTTGCAAGATTCTACTAAATTAGGAATCAAATCAAATCTTTCTTTTAGAAAAACATCAATTAATGATTTTGATCTATCAATTCTTCTTCTTAAATAAATAAACTTATTTAAAGTACAGATAAACCATATAATTATTACTGCTAAAATACCTAATATTATATATAATTTCATGTTATACCTCCGTATCTTGTAGCACTTCTAAAATACTTGCTATAATATTTTTCATATCATCTATTAGTTCTATAGAATATACTAAATTTTCGGCACTTTTTTGAGTACTTTGCCCGGCGTCGAATAAGTCATTAGTATAAAAACGAAAAAATATGATATCATTACTTATTTTTATTTCAAATTTAATGCCAGTTTTATTTTCCATATCTAGTATACTGGTTGTAACATTAGGAGTTAAGATACGCATTGTTAGCACTTCATTATCACTATAGGTATCATATCTTTGAGTAAATGATTCATTATCAATATTTATTTTATATTTACCATCAAATAATCTTAGACTATTATTAATTATATAAATAAACGAATTTATATTTTTATTTAAATTTATTTTGGCTACAACCCCACTAAAAACAGTAATATAATTTGTTCTTCCCTCATTATCTTTTTCAACTATTTCGGTTTTGACATCAGACATTATAAATGGACAATTCAAAATGTTTCCACTAATTAAATCTTCACTAGTATATCGATCAAAGTTTTCAAAATCAGCATAAATATAATCATTTCTAGGGATTCCTAAACTAGGATTATATGATAAGTTTGCATCATAATGCTTTAGTGCTTCACTAACTATTGAAATTTTAAAGTCTTTAATATATTTAGCATTAATCACAATATATATAATACTTAGTATTACTGTTAATATAATGATAAATATGGGATTTATTTTATTTAGAAATACTATTATAATAATTACTACACAAATAAGTAACAATATTAAGATGAAGGCTCTTATTTTATCTGTTGTCTTTAAAGATTTATTATTATCTATTAAATTTTTATATTCTAAAACCTTATTATTATCAATTTGCACCTTGTTATTCTTGGCAGAAAATTTAAAACTTTTGGTTAAAGTTCTTATAATCAAAAATATAATTATTCCAAATAAAATGATACTAAATATTGTTACGACATTCATAATTATTTACGACTTCCTTTCTAATTAATATAAGAAACTTTATAAACAATTTCTTTTTATTTTAGATTACCATGATTTAGGAATTTTTACAATAAAATCAATTATATTCTGAGAATATTATATGACAAGCATATAAATAATAACATTGGAAAAAGCATATTATTTTGCAAATAAAAGTTGAAAAATGTTGGTAACATTTAAGTTATCAACATTATTTTTTCCAAAGTCCATGTAAATTGCAGTAAGCATATACATCTGTTATTTGTTCATTAGATTCTTTTGTAAATGTAACTTTTGGTTCCATACCAGGAATTAAATTAAAATGATACTCTTTTAAATTAGTTACTACATTTATCCACATAATATAGTGATCTTCCGTCATTGGGTGAAGAACCTCACCAACTGTTACGGTAACACTATTTTCTTTAACATCTACTACTGGCACGTGTTTTTCAGTTGCTCCATCAGTTGTGTTAGCAACTAATTCTTCCATTGGTTTTCCACAACACATAACTCTAACATTAGAATCATTTATAACTTCAACTAAATTGCCACAAATTGGGCATCTTAAAAATTTCTTTTTCATAATTTCACTTCCTTCTTTTTTAATTTTAACATATTTCTCTATATTTCTTCCAATTAATTTAACTACTTGACAAAAAAAGAATCAAGATTATTCTTGATCCTCAGGATATTTAATGGTAGCAATTTGACCGATTGTTCCTTCTGAATAAGTAATTACTACTTCATCACCAGCAGTCAAGAATGGTAATATATTGCGTCCATCCTTGATTGATGCTACATAGCGATTATTTTCACTATCTGTTAAATAGTAATTGGTATTTCCTTCGATTACAGCAGTTGTAATATCTGAAATAGTAATTGTTCTTTCTTGTAAATTGTTTGAATCATATTCGTTTGATACTTCATTTAGGTAAGCTTCTGCTGCTGCTTCGATACCTAAAGCAGAATCACTAACAACTACTTTTTGATAATCTTCGACATCGACGAAAGCATACATTTTAACAAGTCCAGCATTATCTTTTAAACTCATCAAATAAGTTGGTCGATTATTTAAGTTGATAAGCAGTGGGAAAGTTGCAACATATTCTTTTTCTTGAACTAGCCCTTCAGCAGAATCCATAGCGCTGTATTCTTTAGCACCTGGGGCACTATAGTAATGAGTTTCTTTGGTTCGCAAGTTAACCATGACAAATCCTAAAATTGATTCATCATTGGAAACAGAAGTTATACCAGTATATAGATAAACATCATCATCCATTACTAAATAATTATATCCTTCAGTCGTAACAGTTACATTTTTTTGACCAAATATTGAGTTGATAAACCCTTCTTTATATTCTCCCCAGTTATCAAGTTGTTCAATTATCAAATCAGATGGATAAGCATGGTCAACCCATGAAGGGATTTCACCGATTTCATATTTTTCGGATTCTCCAGTTACGGCATCTAATATTACAACACCAGATACTTCCTTACGCATACCGATACCAGTATATTTAATCGTTGGAACAATCCAATATGGATGGCCTTCATTGTCTATTTCAAATGATGCTTCATCAAAGATAGTTGTTGGATAACTTATTCGAAGTTTACGATATAGATTTTCAAAAAAGAAAGCACTTGGCATATAATGCATGCCTTCATCAAGTGTAACCAGTTCTGCGGAACCATCAGTTGAATCTACTGTAATGTATCCTTTGATTCCTTCACTACGATTAGTAAAGTATTTGATAATACCATCATATTCAATTGGAGTAACACGAATTATTTCATCATTATAATTAATTTGGGTATATAAATCACTGACATAAAATTGACTTACCCATTCAGTGGCTTGCCCCATAACACGATCCCCAAGCTTTTGGCTACTTTCTTTATCTAGCAAAGGAAGCTTTGAAAAATCAGCGGGAGCAACATCTTCAGTAAAACTACTAGTTTCATCAACTGTTATACGTGTTGCATATTTACTGGCATTAAATACGGGGGATACGGCAATATTGATAATAAATATTAATATTACAATAATTGCTCCGACACCAGCGGTATTTAAAAACCATCTAGGAATATTACTCGAATTAATTCTTCTTAAGACAATAGTTTGGGTAACTGTCGATAGAAGAATGGCAATTGCTGTAAAGACACCAATGGTAAAAATATATACCCAGAATGACGGACTCGTCGGATTAAGTGGTGGTAACATGAAGTACCATACGAATAGTGCAAATAACACTGATATTAAAATTGGAATTATTTTATTTTTCATATATTTCTCCTCAAATTAATTTTATCAAATAAAATAATTATAG
>DVHV01000062.1 GCA_018711775.1 Candidatus Onthocola stercoravium
ATAAGATCAACCAATGAGGTTTCTTCTTTAGTAATCAATTTTTCTCTAGCATTCTCATCTAATCGTTCATATTCTTTATTTTTAATTCGTTCACGAAGTTGCCTTACCGACAGATTTTGTTCTTCTGTTATCATTATGTAGTAGTTTATTTCAGCCATATTATCTATGGATAATAATTCGCTATAATGACTCCAAGTCAATTGTGTCGACAATGTCGACACTTTCTCATTACAAAACAATAAATAAAATTGCCTAATTCTAAATAAAGTTCTTCTAGTATACTTTATGCCTAATTCTTGAGTTAATTTTTTCGAATATTCCTTTATAATACCTTCGCCATAATGCTTGCCGGCTTCACTTAATAACTTACCAACATTATAATATGTATTTAAATCACTTCTATTTTTACTATAATCTTTTACTTTTTTGGTTATTTCATTATTTAGTAATTCATTTTTAATTTCATTATAATAATTCACTTATCCTCCATTATATTAATTGATATTCTGTTAATGTCAATATAAAAATAGTTGTCTAACCGATAAATTTTGTTGTTCAGTTATCATAATATAATAATTTATTTCATCCAAATTATCTTTCGATAATAATTCAACATAGTGACTATATGATAATCTTGGCGACAGTGTCGCCAATTTTAGATTTAATAAATAAAACTTTCTCATTTTATTTAACGACGAAACATCATATTTAATACCGAGTTTCTCAGTTAATTTTTCTGAATATTCCTTAATAACACCTTCACCATAATGTCTACCGGCTTCACTTAAGAGTTTACCAACATTATAATAGGTAGTTAAATCACTTCTGTTTTTACTATAATCTTTTACTCTTTTAGTTATTTCATTATTTATTAATTCATTTTTTATTTCTGTGTAATAATTCATAAATTACCTTAAACTATAATTTTTCTTTCTAATAAATCTACCTCATAATAGCAAAATATTATATATAATTCAAATCACCTATTTAGAAAATTGTCCTTTATTTTTGCTATTTTTTTACAAATAAAAGAAAAAATTTGCAGAAAAGGTCTACAAATTTTTAAATTAGTAAAATCAAAAAAAAGTTCTAGAAAATCTAGAACCTAGAAATTATCACTTCTTAAGAATGGCGGAATTTCATATTCATCATCCACTTCTTGTGGTTTGCTTCTTCTTTTTGGAATGTCATCAGAGAATAATGCTTCTTCACCAGTTTCTTCATCAAATCCAGTAGCAATTACTGTAACAATAACTTCATCAGTTAAGTTTTCATTCTTAATTGCCCCAAATATGATATTTATATCAGAATTTGCTGCTTCTCTAACTGTTTCAACAGCATCTTCTATTTCAAACAATGTAAGGTTTTTACCACCGGTTACATTGACAATAGCATTTGTAGCTCCTTCAATTGTTGCTTCAAGTAAACTATTGGCAACTGCTTGACGAGCCGCTTCAATAGCTCTATTTTCTCCGGCATTGCATCCAATACCGATGATTGCTGTACCACTTTTTTCCATAACTGTCTTAACATCAGCAAAGTCTAGGTTAATTACCCCAGTTACTGCAATAAGGTCAGATATTGATTGTACACCACGGTGTAACACATTATCTACTTCTTTAAATGCATCATCAAAACTTGTCGTCTTATCAATTATATCTCTTAATCTATCATTTGGAATAATGATTAGGGAATCGACATGTTGTCTTAGTTCTTCTAATCCCACTAAAGCATTTTCCATTCTTCTTTTACCTTCAAATCTAAATGGTTTAGTAACAATACCTACTGTTAAAGCTCCCATTTCTTGAGCAATTTCTGCTATGATTGGTGCTGCACCAGTACCAGTACCACCACCAAGGCCACAAGCAACAAATACCATATCTGCGCCTTGTAGGGCATCTTCAAGCTCAGTCTTACTTTCAAGTGCTGCAGCCCTACCAACTTCAGGGTTTGCTCCAGCCCCACGACCTCCGGTAATATTTTTTCCAATTTGTATTTTATTAGGACATAAAGAACTATTTAGAACTTGTAAATCAGTATTGACAACATAAAATTCGACACTCTTTACTCCTTCTTCGATCATTCGGTTAACAGCGTTACATCCGCCGCCCCCAACACCGACTACTTTTATTTTTGCAATTTGATCCATCTGTAATCCATTCATAATCCATTCTCCTTAATTATCAAAAAAGTAACCAAACAGTTTTCCTAAAATTGAATTTTCAGAAATGTTTACTTTTTTATGTATTCCACTCAATTCTTCTTGTTCTTCTATACTAAATATTGAAAAATCACGATTGCGAAGTCTCAACCTGCTATCATAATATTTAATGAGGCCCACTGCCGTTGCATATTTATTATGTCTAGCACCAATCTCTTTAACTTCACCGATAATAGCATTTTTAAAAATATAATCAACTATATTTTTAAACTCTGCCGTTTCCGTTACTCCCCCTGTAATAATTATATAACTAATTTGCTTTTTTGTTAAGAGATTTATTTGTTTTTTTGCTAAATTTAGTATTTCTTCTAACCTACTCATTACTATTTCACTAGCACTGAATTGATTTATTTTAATTCTATCGCCATTTTTATCTTCAACAATTACTGCTTCATTGGCTTGAGCAATATTTTTATCCGCAAGAGCAATCGTTTCTTTAATAAATAAGGCATCTTTTCTATTTATTTTATAAACATACCCCAAGTCATAATCGATATTATCTCCCCCCATATCAATTACTTCACTACTAGTAATTATACCTTTATTAAATATGGAAACTGTTGTTTTAGATGCCCCGATATTTATTACTGCTCCAACTTCTTCACTATTTTTATTAGTTTTAAATTCATAATAGTCTCCTAGAGCACCAATAGTAACATCGACAACTTCTACTCCTAATTTTTCCAAGCATTTAACTATCGGTGTAACATTTTTTTTAGGAACAGTTACTACAACTGCCTTAACATTTAATTTTTCCGCATGCATAGATAAGGGAGATGCTGAAACTATACTATCATTTAACAAAAACTTAGTAGGTAGTATTGTAACTAACTCACGATTATCCATAATCTTATTATAAACTGCCGCTTGCATAGATCTAATTATG
Organism: Candidatus Onthocola stercoravium; assembly: GCA_018711775.1. Classification (GTDB taxonomy): domain Bacteria; phylum Bacillota_I; class Bacilli_A; order RF39; family UBA660; genus Onthocola_B; species Onthocola_B stercoravium. Next base: position 3,108 of record DVHV01000062.1, read on the forward strand.
TCATTGCTAGTAACTATTTTTTCTTCATTAGTTATAGAAGTATATCCTTCACTTAAGAAACATTCTATTCCGTTACTAGGTACACTTACAATAACCTTTTTTATTGGCAAGCCAATTTGTTCTTCGCCTTTTTTAAATACATCTTCTAAGGCAAGCATAGCTGTTTCTGGATTAACAATAAAACCTTTTTTAATCCCCCGAGCAGGAACGTCAACACATGCTAAAATATTTAGTTTTCCCCGAACTATTTCTCCAACTACAAGTTTTATCGTATGATTTCCAATATCTAAACTAGCAATTATCTTGCGCATTTAATACACTTCCCATATCATTAAATTAATTATACCCAAAAATACTATATCATGCAAGTTTTTTTGCAATTTAAAAAAGATGCCTAAGCATCTATTTTTGAATAATATAAGTATCAATCAAATCAAATACAGCCACAATTACTAAAAATGCTCCAGCCAGTTTAGTTATTGTAATACCCGCAAATGGATTAAATATTAAAAGTATACCCAAAACAATGGTAATTATTCCCATAACTAATGTACCAATCCATTTATCAGTAATATTTTTTAATGTAAAAGCTAATTTTAATTTAAGCATTCCATTTATTATTAGATAAACTCCTAAACATATTGTTACTAAGTTAATTATTGAATAAGGATAAATTATAATTATTACTCCAAGTACTGCATATAAAATTCCTGATACTAGATTTAAATTACTTCCAGCAATTTTTTCTTTAGTATATTTAATTATTGAAAGTATGCCTGTTATAAGTAAAGCACCTCCAATTAAAATACCAATAAGTTTATTTAATGCTCCTGGAATAAGTAATAATACTAATCCCACTAATCCTAAAATCAAAGTCTTACTTAAGTTATCTGGATTATTAGCATTTTTTGGAGCAATTATTTCCACATCTTCTACTTTTTCCTTTTTCTTCATAAAATATCACCACTTAAATTATATTATGTTTTAAATATAGAAACAACTATCTTTGACAAAAATATATTGCATATAATATAATTAAGAAAACAAATAATATGAAAGGAGTATCTTATTTGTTAGCGCCAGACCCACACAGGGTGACGAGGATAACTTTTATCGAAATATTCGGCGGGTAAAGTTACGGTTCGTATAATCGTTAGATATATTAAAAAAAGCAAAATCAACATTGTAACAAAAGATATATCACATACAATATTTTTTGTATGGAGGAAATTTATATGTGTGGAATAATTGGCTATGTCGGCCACAATTTATGTATACCTAAAATTATCCATGGTCTCGAAAATTTAGAATATCGTGGCTATGATTCTGCGGGTATTGCTTATGTCTTAAATAATAAAACAAAAATAATTAAAGAAAAAGGAAAAATCAGCAATCTCAAAAAGTTACTAGATTTTGACACTACTACAAACTTAGGAATTGCTCATACTCGTTGGGCAACTCATGGTGAAGCAAATAAAATAAATGCTCACCCTCACTCATTAGGTAAATTTACAATTGTTCATAATGGTATAATTGAAAATTATAGCAAGTTAAAGCAAGAACTAGAAAATAATGGCTATGTTTTTAAATCAGAAACCGATACGGAAGTCGCTTGTGCTCTATTAGATGAAATATACAAACAAGAAAAAGATATTTTAAAAGCACTTAATAAAGTCACAAAAATATTTCGAGGTTCCTATGCTTTTGGCATTATTTGTAGCGATGACCCCAATGCCATATATGCTTTAAGATGCACTAGTCCCTTAATTGTAGCAAATTCTCCTGATGGCAATTTTATTGCTTCGGATGTTCCTGCAATTTTAAAATATACTAACAAATACATTCTTTTAGATGACTTTGATATTGCTAAATTAACTAAAGATAACATAATTATTTATGATGAATTCTTACACGAAACCAAAAAGAAAGTTAATACTTTCTCTGGCACATTTGAATCCGCTGCCAAAAATGGCTATGAACATTTCATGTTAAAAGAAATTCATGAACAAGATAAAGTTTTTAAAGACACCATAAACTTCTATTTTGATGGAACAATTGAATCTTTAAAGAAAAACTTTAGTTTCCTAAAAAAATATAATAAAATCGATATTGTTGCATGTGGTTCTGCATATCACACTGGTTTAGTTGGCAAAAGTTTAATTGAAAATTATGTCAATATTCCTGTGAATGTCGAAGTTGCTAGTGAATATCGCTACAAACGATGTTTTTATGATTACAATACCCTAGTCATTTTAGTATCTCAATCCGGAGAAACTGCTGATACTCTCGCTGCTTTAAGAAAAGCCAAAAATGATGGTATAACCACTATGGCTATCGTCAATGTCGTTGGTAGCAGTATTGCTCGTGAGGCTGATCATGTCATTTACATTAAGGCCGGTTGTGAAATTGCTGTTGCCACTACTAAAGCTTATCTTGCCCAACTAGCCATATTTAGTCTTTTAACTATCTACTTAGGTTATCAAAATAAAACTATCTCTGAAAATGAATTAAATATTATACTCGATGATCTTAAAAAAATGCCTAAGTTAATAAATGATACCATAAAAAACAATTCATACTTTGACATCGCAGACAAAATATACAAAAACAAACAAATATTTTTCATTGGGCGAGGAATTGACTATGCCATATCTATGGAAGGAAGTTTAAAATTAAAAGAAATATCTTATATCAATAGTGTTGCTTATCAAGCGGGTGAATTAAAACACGGAACAATTTCTCTAATTACTAAAAATACTCCCGTTATTGCCATAGCAACAGATACTAAGTTAATCGAAAAAACTATTAGTAACATTAAAGAAACTAAAGCTAGGGGTGCATACGTCATATATGTAAGTAATGAAGAACCATCAGAAAAATTCTATGATGAACTAATTAAAATTCATAAAGTTCATCCAATCCTTCAAAGTATACTTACTATAGTACCTTTACAATTACTCGCTTATAAAGTTGCTAAGAATAATGGCTGTGATATTGACCAACCAAGAAACTTAGCCAAGTCAGTCACAGTTGAATAAAGAGCCTAATTCAAAGGCTCTTTTGCTTTTCTTACTCTACTAAAATTAATTTCATTTACTTCAATATATCTTCTTCTAAATCCTTCTAAATCACCAGCTAATTCTTGTATTTTCTTTAAAAATACTTCATATTCATCATCCGAAAAATACATTTTATCTACCGCATATCCTTCAACTCCAAACTTATCAATAGCATGTTTGCGTGATTCTTCGATAATCTCATCAATACTTGCATCTGGCATATGTTTAAGACGATAACTATAAGTTCTTTTTAATACTTGATCAACTGATGTATTTCGATCCGCAGATGACACAATTCGTCCATAAATGCTTCTAGGTTCACTATTTTTACTTGCCCGATGATCTTCGACAGCTTCAGCCATCACCTTAATTTCTTCTTCGCTAAAAAATTCTCGTAGATTTTTATCACTTGCTAAAATACTCGCCGAAACTTTCTCATGATTTTTAGCATCAATGCTATGCCCTACATCATGATATACCGCAATAGTATCGACCATATCCATATTTATTCCATCGATATTACTTGCAAACTTCTTACTTCTTCTCCTAACATAATTTACATGTTCTCTATTATGTCCTTCATCATTTAAATCATTTCTAGGCATTATTTCATTTTCTAAATACTCTTGTAACTTCACATTCATTTGTAACCTCCAACTTCATTTTATCACAATATACTTAAAAAGTCTTTTATGTTTTCAACCAAAACTATTTGACTTTAATCATATACTTATTATATAATATATTCGCACAAGTTTTATGGCAGTGTTATATCGAATTATAATGTGTTTAAACCCATTGGGAATAAAGTATCTAGGACTGCCCTAGAAAAATTAATTTAAACTCCCTATAACTTCGGTATAACGGATAAATCTTTTGCAATATAAAGAAAGGAGATATTATGGCAAGATACACAGGACCTGCTTATAAAAAGTCTCGTCGTTTAGGTTTTTCAACATTAGAAAATGGTAAAGAGCTTGCTAAAAGACCTTATGCACCAGGACAACATGGCCAAGATCGTCGTAAGAAACTTAGTGAATATGGTATCCAAATGCAAGAAAAACAAAAAGTACGTATTCTATATGGTTTAAACGAAAAACAATTTAGAAAGACTTTTGAAAGAGCATCTAAGATGAAAGGTATTGCTGGGGAAAATTTACTAGTTTTACTTGAATCAAGACTTGATAACATGGTATATCGTCTTGGAATGGCTAGAACTAGACGTAGTGCTCGTCAAATAGTAAATCATGGTCATATTTTAGTAAATGGTAAAAAGGTTGACATTCCTTCTTACACTACTAAAGTTGGAGATGTAATTTCTGTTAAAGAAAACTCAATGAACCATCCAGCTATTATCGATTCACTTGAACAAAATAGAGCTGTTCCAGCATTCTTAGAAATGGATAAGAAAAACTTAACTGGAAAATATTTAAGAACTCCAGAAAGAACTGAACTTAATCCAGAAATTAATGAACAACTTATCGTTGAATTCTACAACAGATAATAAAAAAAAGCCAAGATTATTCTTGGTTTTCTTTTGGCTTAAATACACTAATTGCTACATTATCATTATTAATATAGTTAATAACACTTTCTAATTTTTCTTGATTAATACTAGCAACTCTAATCTTTAAATCAGTAATAATTTCTCCTTCATTAATAATATCATCTTGTATTTTCATATTAACTTGTTCAATATCTTCATAATCCAAAATAAGGGTCGCAATTGCAGCATTTCTCTTACGAACTATATCTTTTTCATCAACTTCTAAATTATCAAATTTTTCTCTAATTAGTTTTATTACTTCATCCTGATAATTAGTATTTGCAGTTATAGTTATAACTAAATATTCTTCATATATATCTAAACTATAACCCATACTTGTAACAAGCCCCTTCAATATCAAATCTGACCTAAATTCACTCGTCGAACCAAAATTAATATTAAGTATCAAATCACACAACAACTTTAAATCTATCGTTTCCACATTTTTAAATTTATTTACAGGTATTTTTAAAGAATACTTAACCCGTGGATAAGTTATTCCGACATTTTCTTCCAAATAATCCTTAGTAACTTTCTTAGGTTCACTTTCACTAATAATATCCACTTCTTGAAATTCTCCAAATTCCTTTTTCGCTAAATTATCTTCAACAGTCTTTGCCATTTCATAGGGATTAAAATTACCCGTTATCGTTAAAAACATATTTTTAGGATGATAAAACGTATCATAAACAATCTCTACATCATCTAAACTTATTTCTTTTATATCCTCTACTTCTCCCGTTATCAAATTTCGATAATTAGATTTTTGTAAAACATTTTTTAAGTTATCATAAAATATTTTAGAATACGGATCATCATTACTCATATTTGATTCTTCAACAATTATTCCCTTTTCCTTACTAATCATTTTCTTTGTAAAATAAGGATTATACACAAAATCCAACAACAAATTTAAATTTTCTATTTTATTTTGGGTAGCAAATACAATATAAGAAGTATATTTAAAAGTAGTAAAAGCATTAGAGTCTCCCCCTATTTTTATAAACTCATCATGAGCAGTTACATCTTCTTTCATATTAAACTTGATATGTTCTAAGAAATGAGCGAGTCCATTAGGAACCGTATAAACTTTCTTACCTACTTTAAACTTAGTATGAATTGAACCATACTTCACCGACAAACTAGCAAAACAACCATTAACTTTTTCATTAATCCACATGTATACCTTTAAACCATTTTTAGTAGTATATTCATATATTTTTTCTTCTAATCCTTCTAAAACTATCTCTTTCAATTTTCTTCCCCCTTTCCTTCTAAAACATATATAGTATTAAGTTTTAACTTCTTTGCAACATCAATAACATCTTCTCTAGTAACTTTATTTATAAGTTCTTTTCTTTTATCTAAATCAGGTAAATTATCAAATATATTAAATACATAATTATTAAGTATCGAAACATTATTATCTTGTGCTAAATCCAAAGACATAACTAAATTTAGTTTAGCATCATTTAACTCATCATCACTAAAATCCCCATTAATCATATCTTTTAAACATTTCTTAACTAAACTACTGGCTTTTTTGACATTCTTATCCTCCAAAGAAACATGAATAACTAACAATTTATCATATTTCATATATAAACTACTAATGCTATAGCATAAACTATTTTCTTCTCTAATTTGTTTATATAATTTACTAGTAAGTCCTCCATTACCAAAAATATAATTAAACACTTGGAATGTTACATGTCTTGCATCATCACTTAAATTACCAACATTATAAATCATAACCATATTGGCTTGAATATTATCTGATTTATCACTTTGTACTATTTCTTTTTTTCTTACACTATTATCAACCAACAAATCCAATGTCGCAGTATTAATATAACGATGATAAAAATATTTCTTGATTAGACTAACTACTTCATCCATATCCAAATTACCAATAACAAAAATATCACAAACGCATTCTTTAAATAGAGATTTATAAGTCTTATATAAAGAACTAGGAGTAATGTTATCTACATCTTCTAAAGAACCTAAAACTGAATAACTAGTTGGACTATCCGGATTCATACTATTAAAAGCATTCCTAACTGAATACTTAAAAGCATTATCCTTAATACTATTAATATCCCTAATAATTCTTTCCTTAACAATATTAAATTGTTTTAAATCAAATTCTTCATTTACTACATTAGGTTTTAATAATAATTCAAAAGGAAGTTTAATTACATCTTCTAAATAATTCTTATCTTCAATAAAACCCGGATTAATAAAATCAAGTATCATATTACAATTTAAAACATTACCAGTTTTAACAGTAATCGCATAAGCACTAGTTTTATAAAGTTCTTCAAAACGGACAATCAAATCTCGCCGTAACGGATATTTTTCCGATGATTCCGACAACATATCCATCAAAAATGTATAAGCACATAATTCTTCCTTAACTACCGGTTTTCGAAACATTATTTCCATATGTGCTGTTTTAAACTTATCCGTCTTTATCGTATGAACATTAAAAGAATTACATTTATACGTTTTATAAATCATTTTCCACCTCTTCCTTATTATTATCATTTTTTACATATTTATTATACTCATTAACACAATAATCATCAGTCATCCCCGCAATATAATCGATTACTAATCTTTCTTTACTATTATTATTTTTATATTCTTCACTCATATTATATAAATATGATTTTACTATATTTGAATCCTGATTATTATTTCTTATATCTTCCATATATTTATTAAATAAAGTATTAAGTATTATTTCTAACTTTTCTCTTTCTTCCTTTGTATATGCTAATGCATATATATTTTTATAATTAAAATCTTTTAATTCAACTATTGCTTTATATACTCCATCACTTAGTTTAATATAATCTTTCCCTAAACTATTTTCTATTACATCCTTAATTATAGTATTTACTATTTCTCTATTACTACTTCCTAAGTATTTTTTTACACTATCTGGAATATCATTAAAACTGACAATATTAAGACGCATGGCATCTTCAATATCTCTTCCCAAATATGCTATTAAATCACTAATTCTAACCACACAACCTTCCAAAGTCATTGGTCTTAATTTTTTAATTATACTTCTATCTTTATAACTTAAGTTATATTCTTCAAAAAATTCTTCTTTAGTTTTCTTACTTGGTACATATTCATTTTGAGGAAGTTCCCCATTATGACACATTATAGCATCTAATGTTTGTAAAGTAATATCTTTACCCAATCCATAATTTTCAATATACATAAGAAGTCTTACACTATGAATATTGTGATTAAAAAATCCTTCGCCACAATTAAGACTTATCTTATTAAGTATTTCTTCTCCAACATGCCCGAATGGAGTATGACCTAAATCATGACCGAGTGCACTTGCCTCAATCAAGTCTTCATTTAGAGCAAGTGCCCTTCCTATAGTTCTAGCAATTTTACTAACATATTGTACGTGAATCATTCTCTTAGTCAAGTGATCATTACTTTTAAAAGAAAATACTTGTGTTTTATCACTATATCTCGTAAATGCAAGCGTATATATAATTCTATCTATATCCCTAAAAAAAGGAGTTCTAAAATCATTACTTACTTTCCGTAAATATATAGCATCATCATCGCAGGTTGCATACTTACTTAAATATTTATTATGATTATGCATATTCTCATTCATATTTACCACCATTATAATCATAACAATTATTCGAGTATTTGTCCATAATGTCGAACTTTGTCGCACTATTTTTGTTACTTTTATACTACTTTAATTCTAGAATATTTAACCGTTACCCATAGTGGGAGCGTCTACTTTGCTTTTTGAGTAATTCTTTTTCTCAGGGGGTACCTTGGGAGATCAGGGTGAAAGGGGAGTGAGGTCATGAACGATAATGAATTTTATTTAGTAATGATAATTATTATACTCAGTTTAATAGCTGATATAAAGGAAAAAAGACGCTAAAATAGCGTCTACACCAAAGTAGATGCTACCCACCACTATGGGTAACACTTACATATATAATATACCAAATTACATAAATTTATTCAAGTATTTTTATCACACTTTCCCTTATTACATACTTATAATAATTATTATTACTACACTCAATTACTTTAATATTACATTCCCTATCCACTATAACATAATTAATATCCTTAGATTTAATATATTTTATTAAATCTTTATCTATCCCATAACTAATATTATTATCAAATACTATTACATAATCCTTATAAATTCTTTTAAAAAACCAATACTTATTCTTCATAAATACTTACCTATTATCCTACTTACTTTAAGATTATTTGCATACTTAAATCCATATTTATAATTCATAATAGTACAAAATGCTTTATAATAACTTAGTTTATTATTATTTACTAAATAACTTACTTCCTTAACCTTCTTCTTAATTTTCTCCCTATTACATTTTCTAAGCGTGATAATCAATTTATCATCTATTACTTTAAATACATATCCTAAAAAGTTAAATCCACCTTTAGAACTAACTATATTACTTTTATTCTTATTAATATCTAACTTATATTCTATTTTTAATTTATCAATAATTACCCTCTTACATTCTTCTAAATACTTTTTATCTTCACTCATTATTACAAAGTCATCCATATACCTCACATAATACTTCAAATGTAAATTATGTATTATATAGTAATCTAACTTACTTAAATAATATATCGCTAAAAACTGACTAGTCATATTACCTATTGGAATACCTTTACCATATTCATATAATGGTATATCTCTACTACCCTTAATATTATTTATTCTTACATTAATATACTCTCTATTAGTACTATCTATAATACTTTTAATCAATTTATATTCTCTACTATCTAATTTATCAGCTAACATACTTAATAATACCTTATGATCAATATTATAAAAATACTTACTTATATCAAGTTTAAGTATATAAAACTTCTTACATTTACTTTTTAACTTAATCAAATATTTCTTAACTAACCTAATTCCATAATCAGTTCCCATATTCTTTCTAGTTGCAACATTTCTATCATCTAAATACTTAGTTAATTTATTTTCTAATATATACCTAGTTACATAATGATTAATTATTTTATCTCTAATACTTAATGACATTACTAATCGACACTTAGGTTCATATATTAAAAATATATTATATTTATCGTGTCCAACATTACCACTTTCTAACATTCTTTTAATATTACTAATATTTTGCATCTTATTTACATCAAAATTATATAATTTTCTCTTATTCTTAACATTCTTACTTATTTCTTTATCATATATACTTAATAAATTACTAATAGTTATATTATCCATTACTACACCACTTATATAACATCTTATTAATTTTAAGTAATTCATTACTTTTATTTATTACTTGTTTTTCACTAATATACTTTAATTTATATGCTCTTTCTAAATAAAAATCTATCTTATTTATTTTAGCAATTGCTTTAATTTGATAATTATGTTTAACATCTTTATTTACTTCATAATTAGCCATTATTATAAGTTCTAATACTTCTAATAAGTCATTATATATCATATTCCTACTTATTATATCTTTCTTGGGAAAAGTCATTATAATAGCCTCTATACTAATGATAAATTTCTTAAGATACTTTATTATTAAAAACTTATCATTCATTTATAAACTTATCCTCTAGTTCTTGAATTGTATAATTATCTATTTTTTCAATTATCCTATTTACTCTTTTTTCCATATCATACTTACTTAATGCTAACTTTAATACTTCATTATATTTCTTACTTATTCCATCATCTTTTTCTATTAATACATCTTTATCATATATTAAAAAAGGAATTTCCATTTTACGTAATCTACCTATAACTTTGTTATAAGCACTTACAGGAAATCCTACTGAATTTTTATATTCTAGATATTTATACCCAAGTAAATAATGGATAATTATTCCATCATCACCAAAGGCATTATAAAATTTACCATTTTTATATAATTTTAAATATTTCTTCATTTTGCTTATCCTTTCTTAAATTAATATAGTGTATAGGAAGTGTACGTATACACTTCCATCTATATTTCTTAGCTAGTGTTTCCCAAGGATAATCTTTGTCCTTAACCTCATCCTTCATAAAACCTTAATCTTATAACTCTAGAACTGTTAAGGACTCTGGCGAACAGCATTCGTATTGTTGACATTGTCGTTATTCACGTTACCACCGTTGTTGGAATTCACGTTGAACGCATTATCGGTATTGTCCGTATTACGGGAAATTTATCACAAGATTACCCTATAAAAATAAGCAAAAAACTTTTAATTTGACATTTTATACTTTCCTGCCATCCCTCTCCTTAACGGAGAGACTAGGCAGAATCCACTATCTTTTCATCAATCTATTTTATCAACCTTTATCACTCATAGCAAAAAGTGTACCCCGCTTGCCTCGCACCGTACGGCGCGTAGACAAGCA
>DVHV01000063.1 GCA_018711775.1 Candidatus Onthocola stercoravium
TATAATATACATAAAAATTTTTTTCTTTTGCATTAATATCACCCTTTGTATTATTGAACATATATGCTCTTATATTCATTATAAACTATTTAATAACATTTTTAAAGAACAAAAATCCTTATTTGACTAACTTTCATCACCAAGGATATTTTCCCTTTCCTGAGTTCTTTAATTATATAAAAATTAAAAAAGAGATATCAAAATCTCTTTTAAATAACCACTTATTCCGGTAAGGTATTACTACAAGTATATCCTAAATTAGTATAATAAGGTGCAATACCTACATATGTAGTTGGAAAAGCCCCATTTGCTTCTGAATTTAAAGTTTCTAAACTTAAGTCTGTTTGAATTTGGAAAGTTAAACTTTCATCATTGTAAACCGTATATCCTGTAATTCCATCAAAATTTAATTCCAAAGGTTTATCTCCAACAACATCTCTATATTCCTCTTCACTAGTGAATACATATGTATAAAATCTTTGTGAAACTCCTAAATAAACTGGCTCTGTACCATTACTTCCCATTGGTAAAAAGTCTGTTATAGTTCTAGTTGCTTGATAACCAGTTACTTCTGTACTACCAGACTCACAATTTCTAAAAAATTGTATAGGATATGGAGTTACATACAACGGAGCAGTTACAGCCCGTTCATTACCAGCACCATCTGTAGCTTTTATTTCGATACTATATGGTCCGCCAGCAGTTGCTAAATAACCATTTACAACATTTTCATCTACAAAATTCACATCACAATCACTAGAATCAGTACAACTAACTACAAAATCATCAATAATTGCTGTACTATTCACAGTTTTATAAACTGCATTTACCACTATTTCCGGTAAGGTAATATCATTTACAGTTATTTTTCCAGTATAAGTATCTTCACCACAAGTAATACTAAATTCATATTCTCCAATATTTGATGTATCAACATTTCGAGTATTTAATGTACAATTACCAGCTTCTGAACCACTAATAGTTGCATAATCATTAATGTTATCAGATAATGTTTCTCCAACACCTATAGTGACATTTTTTAATGTTACTTTAGCTTTATTACTAATACTCAAAAAATAATATACTCCAAAAGCTACTGCAGCAATTAAAACAATTATAATTATAATAAATAAAACTTTGTTCATTGGTTTCTTATTTTTAGGATTTTTCGTAGCTGAAACATTATTAGTAGGTGGTATAGTTCCAATATCTTCAATCTTATTAGGATTGGCAAATCCATTGGAATTCAAACTATCTTGCCCTACGGATGGACTCCCAACACCAACTGTATTACCAGTTAAACTATTTGCTTGATATGGTGTAGAAGATGTACCAGGAATCGGTTGTGCTACCGGTGTTGGGTTATTAATTGAACTTGTAGGTTCAACAGCAGAAGGTCCTTGTGGTTGTGCTTGATTATTTACATTATTTGCTGGAGTACCAACTTGATTCATATTAGTTTGATTACCACTAGGCACTGCTCCAATATTTTGATTAGGTGTTACTGGTGCAGCAGGTGCAGGATTAGGATTAACTGGTTGAGCAGTTCCTAAGGTTGTACCCACATTTTGACCAGTTGGACTTGCGTTTGGTGTAACTTGTGGTTGTGGTGTTAGATTAACCACCGGTGTTGGACTAACACTACCTAAAACACTAGGATTTACACCATTTGCTATATTTTGTCCTCCTTGACCATTTATTTGATTATTTGGATTTTGTCCATTCATACTATCAGCCCCTTATTATCAATATACTTAAATTATACCTTTTTATTTAAAATTTTTCAACTATATTTTTAAATTCGTCACCACGATCTTCAAATTTAACATATTGATCTTGGGATGAACTTCCTGGAGATAGTAAAACTACTTCCCCACTTGCAACATTTTCTTTTATTTTTTTCATAGCATCTGCTAAAACATAACACTTATCACAAGGAATATTGATACTTGCAGCATACTCTGCAACACGATCTGTAACTCCACCGATTGCATAAATTCTTTTGACGTATTGCATATAATCATTTAATTCATTAAAATCTTGATTACGTTCTAATCCCCCTAGAATAAGGTGAATTGGTTTAGTAAATGTTTTTAAAGCTGTTATAGTAGCGGTAGGATTAGTTGATTTAGAATCATTATAATATTCTACATCATCTTTAGTAATTACATATTCTAAACGATGAGCAACTCCCCCAAACTTCTTTAAAAATTCTATAACAACATTTTTATCTATTCCAAAGTTTTCTAATACTAAAAGCGCCGCTAAAATATTTTCGTAATTATGAAGACCTTTTAAACATATATCATTTACATTTAAATATTGTTCGCCATGAAAATATATATAATTATCTTTATAATAATTTTCTGTATCATTAAAATATATTTTTTTAGATAAAATATCTTCACTTACTTCCATACTATCTTGATTATTTTTATTTAATATGGCTACATCAGCCCCAGTATGTAAATTAAATATTTTCTTTTTAGTCATCATATAGTGCTCATAAGTTCCATGATAATCTAAATGAGTTGGACAAATATTTGTTAATACGCTAATATTTGTTTTAAAATCATGAATATCACATAATTGATGATCACTAATTTCTAATAAAAGAATATCTCCAGATTTTACTTGATCTATTACTGAACTTAAAGGATAACCAATATTTCCTCCCAAAACTATATTTTTACCATGTCTTTTCAATAATTCATAAATAATCGTTGTAGTAGTTGTTTTACCATTAGAACCAGTTACTCCAATAATTGTTACACCACTAGGTAAAAAATGATAAGCAACTTCGATTTCATTTTCACATCTTAACTTTAAATTTTCGATCTTTTTTACTATATCACTTGTAGACATTATAGCGGGATTTTTTATAACTAAGTCATAAGATGTATCAATTAAATCACATTGATTAGAAGTTATAACCACTTTTATTCCTAAATCTTCTAACATTTTTTGATCTTCTACTTTTAACTCATTAATATCACTTAATGTAATATTATTATTTCTATGAGCAAGTAACTTAGCAACTGCCAACCCACTTTTCGCCGCACCTAAAATTAATATTTTTTTATTTTCATACATGATTAATCACCTAATTAATTATATTATTACTAAGAAAAAAAAGCAATATTATTGCTTTCTACGACTCAATTTAACTATATAATCATCTTGATGTAATACACCAGGTATTTGATATAGATCAAAACCGTTTGCTAAAAATTCTTTTTTCTCTTCCCTATTTAAAAACCATGTATATAATGCTAATATTTCCGGAGAATTAATTTTATTTAAAAAATCACGATAATCCTTAGCATTTAAACTTAAATAATGATACACATTAGAAAATAAGGCAACATCATATGCTTTTTTAGTATATTTACTTATATCTAATAGATTACAATTATAAAATTCTGGTAACATACAACTTTGCAAAATACTTTGTAATTGATAATAAGTTTCCTGATTAAAATAAGGAATATTTCTAATTTTTGAATTATCAAATATAATGTTTTTTATTTTAATTGAAGAAAATTTTCTACCTAAACCGATAAGTTTATCAAAAAAATGTTTCACTTCATCTGGAAGATATTCTCGCAATTTATTATAGATATTTAAATTATCTAGATTATCTACAACAAACATTTGCATAAACTCTTCATAAGATAATATCTTTATAGCTGTACATTTTAATAGGAAATGATACCATGCTAAATAGTTTATATCAAATACCTCAACATCTCTAGCGCCATTTAATAAAGATTCAAAATATTGATCTCCACTTCCCAAGACAGTTAAAACACTAGCATTATCAAAGTTAAAATATGTTGAAAAAGACTCTAAATTTTCATTAGTAAAACCATAAACTTTTTCCATCAAAATCCCCCTTTTTGACAATAACTATTTTAACACATTTTATTTGCTAGTCAAGCTATTTAACCAACCTTGTAGAATACCAATAATAATTATCATCATATTCTTTAAAAGTTACTTCATATACTGCTGCATCAACATATTTTTCAAATAACCTTTTCAAAAAATTATTATAATTTAAATTATTATGATTTGTAAGTCCTTTATAATAATCTTCATCACTAAGCTTACTTCGAACTTCATTATAATAATCAATACTATCTAATTTATTTTGCAAACTTTTATCTTTATATACTCCATCTGCAGACACAAAAATACTTTTCACATTTAATATAACATCATTATTATTCATTTTAACTGAATCATAATTTATGTATTGCACTACAGAATTTACATCTTTACATTCACTTTTTTTACATTGATACATACCATCTTCAAAATAACAATCAAGACAATCGATATATTCAAAATAATTCTGATAATTAATATTCTTATCTCTTCCAAACAATCTATCATAATATCTTTGAAATACTCGTTGTGAAATAGACTCTTTTATACAATTAGTAGAATCATCACCACATTCTTCATTTATAGTTTTCGCAGTATTAGGTATTAAAGCATGAACAAGCATTAATTTTTGATCTTCCTGTAAATCATTATAAGTTAAAACATTCTCAGTATCAAATAAGATGAATTCTCCTTCTCTGATATTGACATAATTATATAATCTTAATCCCAAAGTATTTAATTCATCATCATTATTATTATTTTTAGATTCCGTATCTTCAAAAGCACTTTTATACACTATTAATCCAATACCCAAAAACAATAGTATTAATACAAATACTATAATAATATACATAATTAGCTGTTTTTTATTTTGCATAAGTATCACCCTTTTTATTACTAACAACATTATAAACTATTTATGCATTTTTTTAAAGCAATTTTTTTATTTATGGGCTTATTATGCAAAAACGATTGCATTATTTTGCAATCGTTTAAAATTCTTCAGCATTATTTAAATTATCTAAAGATATATCTGAATCATCCATCAACTTTTCTTCCAATACTTCGCTAGCATCATCATTTAGAATATCTTTTTCTAATTGAATTGATATATCACTGTATTGTTTATAACCAGTACCTGCAGGAATTAATTTACCAATAATTACATTTTCTTTTAATCCTTGTAGGTTATCAACTTTACCATGAATTGCAGCATCTGTTAACACTCTTGTTGTTTCTTGGAATGATGCAGCTGATAAGAATGAATCAGTTTCAAGAGAAGATTTAGTAATACCAAGCATAATTGGATTACCTTTAGCAGGAACTCCTCCAGAAAGA
>DVHV01000064.1 GCA_018711775.1 Candidatus Onthocola stercoravium
ATTACTTTCATAAATAGGAGCACTACTCATCTCTTCGATGATAACTTTGATTTTATCTTGGTTTTCATTATTGATGTATTTGGTTACAGGAACATAATAGTAATTATCATTATAGGTACTAACATAGTAAGTTGTATATGAGGTTATATCTTTGGTACTTGTTAGTTCATATATTTTGTTAATACCATAGCTTTTATCTAAAACAGTAGGAAGTTGCTTACCACTTTGAGGAAGTTTAGTTAAAGGTTCTCCTTCAACTTGAATGATAACATTGTCAATACTTTCAATGCTTGTTAAAGTATAAATGATTGCTTCAAGCATTTTCTCTTCATATTTTTCATTGATATCTAATAATTCTTTAGAAAAATTAATTGTTAAAGTTCCTTCTTGTAATTGTAAATCTAATATTTGGGTTTCAGGGGGAATGATTGACTTAAAACCATTGGGAATGATGTTGCTTTTTTTACCATCGATGATGAGACCTTCAAGTAAGTCTTTAGCACGTTCGACACCATCACAGGCACATGTTTTAATGGAAGTTCTGGCGACATAATCATTACTATCTAGTAAGTAGATGGGATTTAAATTATTACTATAGGTGTATTCAACACCACTGTTTTTTAATTCAATTTCATTTTCATCATTGCTAGGAATTAAATATATAATTAATAAAATAAATAATGTGAATGTAGATATGATTATTTTACGGATGGACATTTTCTTTAACATAGTTAATCACCTTAGTAATATATATGTCTAAATATTTGTCTTTAGACTTTATTTATTCTTTTTTTTAAGTTATAATTAAGAAAAGGTGGTCGATAAGATGAAACGTTTTTGTTGTTTAGGAATATGTTTATTATTACTTAGTGGATGTGGTGATAAAAATGAGGAAGAAGCTATAGAAGAAAATAATTCTTCTAATAGTGAAACTAACGTAACGATAGAAGATAGTTATAGGGACGATAATCCAATTATATTAGGAATGTATCTATATAATGGAAGTAGTGAACCTAGAGAACTAATTTCAGAATATAGTTCTTCATGTGTGGGAATTGCCGATATTGGTTCTTTCGAAGTTTTTTTGACAAGAGATGATAGTATTAGTAGTGATAATTTCCAAACGGTTTGGCAAACATATTATGATGACTATCAAGAAATTGATAATTATCGTATTGGTTACTATATTGAATTTAACCTAAGTGATGGGACTTCTTTTAATAAATTATTGTTAGATCCGGATGATGGGGATGAATTTTATGATTATATTCAAATTTATATGTATGACGATGTTCATCAAGAAATTGGTACTTGGTATAGTCATGTGACAAGTGATGAATATAATGATAAAACGATTTTATCTTCAATAAAATTGACGGCATCTTCGGATTGGGAAATGATTGAGTCCCCTATTACATTGATGGCTTTTTCTTATGATAGTGATGATGACTTTAAAGATGGTAAATATAGAGGAAATAGTTCATATACAATAACAATTAAATGTGAATAAAAACAAGATGATACTTGCATATATAATTAGGATGTGATCCATTTTTCTAAAAAGTTAACAAGAAAAATGAAAAATAAATTTTTCATTTAGAAGCCTAAGGGCTTCCTTTTTTTGCATTTAATGTTACAATAGTAATAAGGAAGGTAATTATGGGTTATAAAAACGAAAATATTAATGTGCATAAAATTGATACTTTATGTTTATCAACCGATGAATTTAGAAATTATTTATTAGACAGAAATTATAATGATAATATGTTTAAACCAAATGGTGAAATAAACCCTAAATATAACAGTTCTAAAAAAGCTACTGTCATTGCTCAGATTTTTGAGGATCATTGGGATTCTTATTACTTAGAAAATAAATCATTAATTGATAAATATAGACCTAATGCTAATGATGAAGTTAATAAAATTATTAACTGTTATAATAAAAACTTAGGTTGTTCTGTTTATGAATGTCCCAATTGTCATGATTTTGTTTTTGTTGGGCATACTTGTAAGTCTAGATTTTGTTCTTCATGTGGTTACAAATATAAAATGTTACGAGTAGAAAATATTTTAGAAACTGTTTATAATTGTCCTCACAGACAAATGGTATTTACTATTCCTGATATACTTAGACCATATTTCTTTTTTCCATTTGATGAAAGAATAGATATTTTATTTAAAGCTGTAAATCTAACAATATACTCTATTTTAAATGATAATTATCGCTCAGGCAAAAAAAACAAAAGAAAAAAGAAATATTCAAAAAAAATAAAATATACTCCAGGCTTTTTTATGTTCTTACATACTTTTGGAAGAGACATTAAATGGAATCCACATATTCATGTTTTAATCGCAGAAATAAAAATGGGTGGTGATATGGTTTATAAAAAATGGGATTATTTTAACTATGATGCATTATCTAAAAGATTCCAAAAGATTTTATTAGACTTATTAAGTGAAGAATTAGGTAGTTCCTTTGATAGTATGAAAAGAAAATGTTTTTTAAAGTACCCAAAAGGTTTCTATGTTTATGCAGAACCAAAAAAATTTAAAAATCTTAAAGACGGTGTAGAATATATAACAAGATACTGTGGAAGACCTGTAATCAGTGAAAATAGAATACTTAATTATGATGGTAAAAATGTCACATTTTGTTATAATGATCATAAAGATGAATCTTACCATGAAGTAACATGTACAGCAAAAGAATTTATCAATATGTTAATAAGACATATGATACCTTATAATTATAGAACAATAAGATATTGTGGTTTTTATAGAAAAAAACATAAAAATCATGATAAAATGGTTATGATGATTAATCCTTTAAATCATAAAACAAGAAAAGTATTTTTAACACATAGGCTTTCTATCATGGCATCTTTTAATAATGATCCATATAGTTG
Organism: Candidatus Onthocola stercoravium; assembly: GCA_018711775.1. Taxonomy (GTDB): domain Bacteria; phylum Bacillota_I; class Bacilli_A; order RF39; family UBA660; genus Onthocola_B; species Onthocola_B stercoravium. The sequence continues at coordinate 2,907 of DVHV01000064.1, forward strand.
TCCTAAATGTAATACGGTTATGAATTACGTATGTGAAATAATGAAAGGAGGATGAAAATGTTTGATTTTAATAGTTTTCCTTTTAAATTAAGTGGAAAAACAGTTGATTATATTTGTCCTAAATGTAAATACAAATTTGAAGCTCCAATAGAAGCAGTATTAGAATTTGAACAAGAAGATGAATGGAATGGATTACCTATATCTACTCCACCATATACAATATGTGCAAAATGTAATTATAATAAATGCGTTCCAATAGACTATAAATCAAAGAGAGGATATCATCATATTTATAAAGAAGAAAAATAATTAAAACATTAGTACGCAAAAAAAACGAGATTAATATCTCGTCCTTTTGCGTACTAATGTACGTATACCGTTTTACCTCTAGTTCCTATTATAAAATAAAAGAACATTACCAATTTATGATAATGTTCTTTTACTATACACCCATACTCATTGTCTCTGGTAAAGTAGATCCCCCATCGATGACAATTCCTTGTCCTGTTATGTAACTAGCTTCTTTACTAGCTAAGAAAGCTGTAAGTTCACCTAATTCCTCAATTGTACCAAGTCTTTTCATCGGTATTCCCATGGCAATACCTTGAACTACTTTATCAGGATCTTCGGGATTACTTTCCTTAGCCATTCCTTCTACCATTGGTGTCATAATATAACCCGGCAAAATAGCATTAACACGTATTTTATCATCAACTACTTCTTGTGCCAAAGCCTTCGTAAAACCAATCAAAGCCGCTTTTGTTGTCGCATAAGCCACTTCACCACTATCAGCAACCATTGGCCCTGTTACACTAGATAGATTGACAATAGAACCTGATTTATTTTCTCTCATATAAGGTAAAACACTCTTTGTAACATTCCAAGTTCCTTTAATATTAATATCAAAGTGCATATCACGTAATTCATCACTCATCTTATCAAAAGTCTCCAAGCGACAAATACCAGCATTATTAACTAAAACATCAATTCTACCATATTTATTATAAACATCTTTAACACATTCTAAAACCTTATCTTTATCTCTAATATCAACCAAATATCCCGAAACATCATATCCTTCATCCCTAAATCCCTTTTCTACTTCACTAACCTTTTCACTATAATCTAAAATAACAACTTTAGCACCATATTTCAAAAAAACTTTAACAATTCCAAGCCCATTTCCCATGGCACCCCCTGTTACAACACAAACTTTATCTTTTAATTTCATTACTATCAACTCTCCTCTACTTTAAAATATCCATTTATTCTTTCCTATAATTCTACCATTTTAAATTATATTTATCAATCATTTTTCCCTAATTTATAACTTTTCATTCAAAAATTTGTCACTTTATCATTAAGTAATTTGTCATTTCTAATAATAACTAATTAGCTTTAACTAATTTAACATTATCATTTTCTTTATAAATATTAAGCATATCATCAATAATTGCTTTAGCCTTATCATTATCACTTTCTTCTTTTAATTTCTTATCAAGTTCCCCTAACTCATCACTAATCTTTTTATCATTAAGATAATATTCACTAACAATTGTCTCTCCATTATAAATACTCTTAATCTTCTCTAGATTATCATAATCCTTTGTAATCCCAATAATAGCCTTATACATACCATCATCTTCATAATAAACATAATTAGTAGCCATCGTATTAGCTTTCATATTATCAATACTAGAATATGCCCCAGCTTGCACTAAATACACCCTACTATTACTTAGTTCATAATTCGCTTTACTTGCATAAATATTATAAACAACACTACCACAGATACTACCACAGATAACCGATAGAAAAATCGGTATCATTACTTTCTTCGTTTTTTCCATAATTTTCTGTTTCATTTTTTATCACCAACGCCATTATAAAATATTAAAAACAAAAAATATGTCGAATAAAATCAAAGACTACCATTTTTTCTTATAATTAAACAATTCAGAAATATAACCCATTAAACAATAAGGAGCTAAAATAAAGGCATAAAGTAAAACATAAAAAATAAATGTCAAAACACTTCGACGGTCTAACCGACAATTAATTTCCCGTAATGTACTTCTTCTTCTAATTTCAATAACTAAACAAAGTATCATTCCTAAAAATATAACTAATAAAGTTAACCATCCCATTAACAATTGATTACCTAGTAATAAAAAGAATATTCCCAGTGGGATAAAAATAAGTAATGCTAAATCAATAAAAGGAAAAAACAAATTTAAACTCATTAAAAATTTAGATCTGAAATTAAGTCTATGTGAAGTAAAAATTTTTACTTTTTTAAAAGCTTCGATCATTCCTCTAGCCCATCTTTTTCTTTGTTTACCTAATGCTCTCCATGTAATAGGAACTTCAGTAAAAGCAATGGCTTTCTTAGCAAAGTTAACCTCGTATCCCAAACTTAATAATTTCCAAGTTAAAACAATATCTTCACCGACACAATCTTGCCAACCTAAAACTCTTTTTATAACCTCTGTCTTATAAGCACTAAAAGCACCTTGTGCCACTAGCGTTGAATTATAATTACTTTGATAAAATTTAACGCCAAAAATACCTAATGTATAATCCCATTCTTGTAATTTCGTTATAAAATTCTTCTTAGCATTTTTAACAAATAAACATCCTGCCGTTGCTACCACTTTTTTATTAGAATTAACTAACTTATCCATAATATTTCTAATCGCATCCCTATGAAGAACCGTATCACTATCAATAGTAATCATATATTCCGTTTCAACTAACTTTAATCCCTCATTTAAAGCCTGTGTTTTTCCTTGATGTGGTCTTTCTAACAATATCATATTTTCATCTATTTCCATTTTCTTTAATATTTCCACTGAATCATCAACGGAACCATCATCAATAACAATAATATTAATCTTTCCACAATAATTCTGTTTCTTTATTGATTCAATCGTATCTTTAATTGAATCATTAGCATTATAAACCGGTATCAAAACCGTAACATCTTCTTCATTACAAGAACATCCCTTTTTCTCTTTTTTCTTCCATAACAAATTAATTAGCATAAAAAGATAGATAAAACCAGGAATTAAAGCAATAAATATTACCAAATATAATGCAAGTGGATAACCAAGATAACATGCTATATCATTAATCCAATTAAGGTTTAGAACAAAAGGTAAAACAAGTTTTACCTCTCCTTGTCGTTA
>DVHV01000005.1 GCA_018711775.1 Candidatus Onthocola stercoravium
TTTAAAAATGGTTTTTCAACAGGTCATGGACACTTAAGAGAACCAAATGATATTATGTCTTATTCAGCTCTTGCTGCAATAGCTATTCAATCAAACCAAAATGATCAACATGGGGGTCAAAGTATTCCAGCATTTGATTATTATTTAGCTCCAGGGGTTTTAAAAACATTTAAGAAAATGTTAAAACAAATGATTAAAGATTATATCGATTTAGAAGATATCAACGATTTTATTAATTCAAATGTTTTAGAAAGAGAAATTAGTAAAATTAATACAATAGATATTGGAGTAGAATATTTTGAAAAATTTTATAAAGAATCTGAACTATTAAAAAGAATGTTTGAAATGTCTATTAATAAAGCTAAAGATAAAACAGATAAGAGAACTTATCAAGCAATGGAAGCATTTGTTCATAACTTAAATACAATGCATTCAAGGGCTGGAGCGCAAGTGCCATTTTCTTCAATAAACTTTGGAACTGATATATCTAGTGAAGGAAGAATGGTTACAAAAAATTATATGTTAGCAGCAGAAGCAGGACTTGGACATGGAGAAACTCCAATTTTTCCAATTTCAATATTTAAAGTAAAAGAAGGAGTTAATTATAATCCAGAAGATCCTAACTATGATTTATTTAAGTTAAGTTTAAGAGTTTCCGCAAAGAGATTATTCCCTAACTGGTCATTCTTAGATTCAAGTTTTAATAAACCATATTATAAAGTAGGAGATTTTAAAACAGAAGTAGGCTATATGGGGTGTCGTACTAGAGTACTTGGTAATGTAGTAGATCCTGATAAGCAAGTTACACCAGGTAGAGGTAATTTATCATTTACTTCAATGAATTTGCCAAGACTTGGTATTAAACATGGTATAGTTGGAGCTAATGCGTTAGATAAAGCAGATATGAAAGGATTCTACGAAGAATTAGATGAATTAATGGATTTAGTAAAAGACCAACTTTTAGAAAGATTCGATATACAATGTAATAAAAGAGTTTATAATTTTCCATTTTTAATGGGTCAAGGGGTTTGGATGGATAGTGATAAATTAAAATCAACTGATAAAGTTAAGAAAGTATTAAAACATGGTACATTATCAATAGGATTTATTGGTCTTGCAGAATGTTTAAAAGCGTTAATTGGTAAGCATCATGGAGAAGATAAAAATGCTCAAAAATTAGGTGAAGAAATAGTTAGTCACATGCGAGCAAAATGTGATGAATATTCACAAAAATATAATTTGAATTTTACATTGCTAGCAACTCCAGCAGAAGGTTTGTCGGGAAGATTTGTGAATATCGATAGAGATATTTATGGCAAAATACCTGGGGTTACTGATAAAGCATATTATACAAATTCATTCCATGTACCAGTATATTATAATATTTCAATAGCTGATAAATTAGCAATTGAAGGCGTATATCATAAGTATACTAATGCTGGACATATAAGTTATATTGAGCTTGATGGAGATCCATCAGATAACTTAGAAGCATTTGAAAGTATTGTAAGAATAATGCATGATAGTGATATTGGATATGGGGCAATTAACCATCCAGTAGATAGAGATCCAGTATGTGGATATGTTGGAATTATTAAGGATGTCTGCCCACGATGTGGTAGAAGAGCTGGGGAACCGGTTAGTGTAGATTTATTAAAAAGATTAGAAGGGAAGGAATAATATTTATGAAAAATGAAAAAGTTGTAAATGAAGAAGTAAAAAAAGAAAGAATGACTGGTGAAGGAGTAGGTTTTGAAAGTATCAGAAGAATAACTGGTTACTTAGTTGGTACTGTTGATAGATTCAATAATGCTAAGAGAGCTGAAGAACATGACCGTGTTAAACATACTTTTAATTCTTGTTCTTGTGGAAAATAACAATTAGTTAATTGAAAGAAGGCGCTATTAGTTAGCGCTTTTTAAATTGTTAAAAAAATGTTTGTTTGATATAATAAAATGGAGGTGATGATTAATGAAATGCGAAAAATGTGGTCAGGGAAATATGATTATAAAACTTGGTCAATATGGATTATTTGGGGCTTGTGATAGATTTCCTAGTTGTAGAAATACTATAAAACTAAATAAAATTTTATATGCAATTTTGAAACAAGATGGAATTAATATTTATGGATGGGAACATGAATGTTGGAAATGTCATAAAAAAACAATAGTTTATACTTATTTTATAAACAAGCAAATAAAGCCATATATGGATAAATATGTGGAATTAGATAATTTAGGTTTAGATTCTGTTTCACCTATCGATGAATATTTAAAAAAGAATTATAAGACAATTAATAGAAATTTTAGTAAAACACAAAATAAATATTGTACATCTAATAATTGTGCATTTTGTAATGCTTTGATTGGAAATTATTTTGTAGTAGAAGATCCTCATGATATTTTTGATGATTGGATTGTTGGGGATTTAAATAAGTATATTGTAGAAAAAATACCTTTTCATATATTAAATGTTACAGAAAGCGATTTTACTGGTTTGGAAGATTGTTTTGTGCAAATTTGTTAATTTTTAGTATTACAAAAACATCATTTGTAAATATGATAATTGTAAATTTACAAGTTAACTACATGTGGTTTAAATTGCTTTTGTTAAAAAATAAATGACAATCTCAAAAATTAAGATTGTTTTTTCTATTTTCCTAATACAAAGGAGAAAAATAAGAAAAATGAGAAAACATGTAATCAAAAGTAAGGTAAACTTTATTAGAATTATGTTTAACAACGAGGAATTAATAATATAAAAAATAATTTTATCCCATAATATATAAGGATTAAAATGTTTATTATGCCAAAATCTATATGCGTTTTTTGATAGAATTTAATTTGGTTCATTATATTTACCAGATAAAGAATTAGCAATATCTGAAGACGCAATATACATAGCTTTGATAATACCAAAAAGAATAGAAGGTAAGAAATTAAGAATAATTTTAAGTTAGAGGTATAATTCCTCTAACTTTTATTTTAAAAACTGTCCAGAGTTAAGTAAGAAGTAAACGTTACGACAAATATAAATAACCTCGAAATCACTTCGAGGTTATATTTTTATTCTACAGATTTTAGAGAATCTATCATGTTAATTTTCTTTAAAATAAAGGATGTAATTATTTGAACAATAATTGTAAATATAATCATTATTAAAATGGTATAAATATAACTTAAATAGTTTATATCTTTAATAAATATTAGTTCATCTGTTTCAGCAACTGTTAAAACAAAATAATTTAAAGCAAGTCCAAAGAATATGCCAATAAATATACCAATTATAGTAAGTATTATAGTTTCTCTATAAACATACATGGATATTTCTTTATCATTAAATCCAAGTACTTTTAAAGTGGCTATTTCTCGTAATCTTTCGCTAATATTAATTGTTGTTAAATTATATAAAACAGTTATCGCTAAGAATGATGAGAAACCAATTATTAAAAATACGATACTATTCATACTATCAATTATATCTTGTAGCATTGATATACTATCTTCAGTATATTGAATGTTACTAAAGTAATTACTATTAAGAAGAGTATCTCCTTTATTATCTATATTGGTTATAATTGTATTATAGGTTATATCACCAAAAGCAATATCATAATATTCTTTGCTCATGTAAATGTAATTGTTGATATAATTTTTACTAATGCCAGCAATTTTTACAATATATATTTCATTATTACTGTCTCTTAGGGTTATATTGTCTCCGATAGATACATCTAATAAATCAGCAATTTTTTCTGTTACTATGGCACCATTGTCTGATAAAGTTAATGGATTGTTATTTGTGTCAGTTAGATGGAAATATTCATCAATTTCAGTTGTTTCAAATCCTAAAGCATAACAATCGATAGTTTTGTTATCAGTTCTAAATGTCAATGTTTCCATATGAGTGTATAGTGGATTTTTTATATCTTCATTTTGTAAATAGTTATTTATTTCACTACTTGGAGAAGTTATTTCTTCATTAAGAATTAGCATAGAATCATAAGTTTGAATTTCTTTAAATTGGGTATCTAGAATTTTAGATATACTATCACGAATTCCAAAACCTGTTAAAAGAAGAGCAGTACATCCGGAGATTCCAATGAGAGTCATGATAATTCTTTTTTTATAACGGAATAGATTACGAAATGTAACTTTCCAAGTAAAAGAAATATGTTTCCAAATAAAGTTTATTTTTTCAAGTAGTACTTTACGACCATTTTTAGGACTTACTGGTCTTAGTAGAGTAGCTGGAGCATATTTGAAGTTCCTGTTTACAGCATATATTGTAACTAAGCTCATTGTGAGTAGGCATACTTCAATAATGGTGATACATACTGGAATGTTAGCATATGTCTTGAGGTTAGGTAAGATAAAGGCATTAGTATAGACATTATATAATACTCGGGGTATAACAGTATAACCAATTGATAAACCAATGATGATACCTAAGGATGTAGCTAGTAAAACATAGAATGCATAACTAAGTATTATTTTATATTTACTAATACCAAGGGATGTAAATATACCAATTTCAGTTCTTTCTTCTTCAATCATTCTAGTCATAGTGTTAAGACACATTAGAAAAGCAACAGCGATAAAGAATATTGGAAATACGGCAGCAATAGAATCTATTTTAGTGGCTGATTCTAAAAATGTAGTATAGCCAGAGTTATCTTCACGGTCAAATAAATACCATTCAGGTTTTTCTAGGGTTGCAATTTCAGCTTCAGCATTTGCTATTTCTTGAAGTCCTTTATTTATTTCATCTTGAAATAATGCATAATTTTCATTATATTTATTAAATGAATTGTTAAGTGTTATTTGGGATTCATCTAGGGTTGCTTTATTTTCATTTAAAGTGTTTAATGTTTCGTTATAAGTATTATTCCAAGTTGTTCTACCTTCACTTAATGAATTAAATCCGTTATTAATTTCATTTAAATTGGTAATTAAAGTGTTTAAATTAGTAAGAATGTTATTGTAATAGGCATATTCTTCACTGGTTGGATCTAAAGTGTTCAATATATTTTTAATATTAGTTACTTGAGTATTTAAAGCATTAAGGGAATCATTAATACTAGTAGTAGGGATACCTAGTGAGGTAAGTGTAGTGTTGATAGTATTAAGACTATTATTTAAAGTTGCTTCTTGAGTGGCAAATTCTTGTTCAATAGATATTCTATTATTTTCAAGTTCATTAAATCCTGCTTCTATTTCGTTGTATCCATTATTAATTTCTTGTTGGGCACTATTAAGTGTTGCTAGTGCATCAGCTAATTTTTTTTCGTTTTCCTTTTTTGTTTTATCTAGCTTCTCGCGAGCATCATAGACTTTTTCCATAGCTTCAGTTTTAATTTGCTCATATCTTTTAGTTTCTTGAATAGGAGCAAGACGTTCAAGTTCACTTAGTAATGAAGCAATAGTTTCGCTGTAGTCGTCTTCATAAGATGTTGCTTCTTGAGAGTCCTTGGCAATTAAATAGATTTCAGTATAGTAGTCTAAAGTAAATGTATCTTTGGGAATATAAATGACATTATCTAGCTTGCCATCGGAAACAGTTGAGATTCCGAAATTTTTATAGATATACATGCTACTTCTTACTATACCTGTTACTTTAAAAGTATTAGTGCTTAGATAATCAGTATAATTACTATCTTCGATAGTGATAGTATCACCGATATTGTATGAACCTTCCATAACTAAACATTCATTATTATTTTGAGGCACAGTTCCATCAATTAGAGTTATATTGTTGATGTTATCAGTTAAACCATAAATTTTGGTAGCATTACCATCAATTACTGTTTCGTAAGAGTAGTTTTCTTCGACAATATAGGAATTATCCAATTCTTTTAAGGCATTTAAATCATCGTCGGTAAGGCCCATGGTACTAACAATACGAAAGTCCATAAGATTAGTTTCATCATAGTATTCATCCAGAGTTTTAATCATGTCAGAAGATGTTTCACGCACACCGGCGAAAAATGCTGAACCAAGGGCTACAATAAATACAAGGGAAATAAATCTTCCTAACTGATTTTTAATTTTTTTAAGAGCATTTTTAAATATTAACATTACCAATCAATCTCCTTAACAGGTTTAGGATTTTTGTTAACTAGGGTTGATTCAATGGTACCATTTTTGACTCTTATTATTTTATCGGCAATTTCAGCAATTATAGCATTATGGGTAATGATAATTGTTGTAGTTTTAGTTTGATGACAAGTGTCTTGCAAAAGTTCAATAATCATTTTGCCGGTCTTACTATCTAGAGCTCCGGTAGGTTCATCACAAAGTAAAATTTTAGGATTTTTGGCTAAGGCTCTAGCAATGGATACTCTTTGTTGTTCTCCGCCGGAAAGTTGAGCAGGGAAGTGATCCGTTCTATCACCTAGACCAACACTTTTTAATGTTTCTTTGCTATCTCTGGGATTTTTGCAAATTTGGTTAGCAAGTTCAACATTCTCAAGTGCTGTTAAATTTCCAACAAGATTATAAAATTGGAAGACAAATCCAATATCGTATCTTCTGTATTTAGTAAGTTCTTTACGATTATATTTGGATATATCTGTGCCATCAATAATAATTTTTCCACTAGTTGGTGAATCCATTCCTCCCAAGATATTTAAAATAGTTGTTTTACCAGCACCAGATGGACCAAGTATGACAACTAGTTCTCCCTCATCAATAGAAAATGATACATTTTCTATTGCTTTAATTTTTACTTCTCCCATTTGATAAATTTTAGATAAGTTTTTAACTTCGATAAAAGCCATGGTTATCCCTCGATTCTTATATTAATATTATAACTTAAAAAAACTATAAAATAAATGAATATTTTGTGATAATATTATATTTCAAAAATTACTCTGCGGTGTAATTTTTTTCTGATTTCCATCAATTTATTATGCTACAGAGTAATTTTTTTAGAAAAAAGATAAAAAGTTTGATAGAATATTCTTATGAAAAAAGTTTATGTTGAAATAACTAATAATTGTAATTTAGATTGTAGTTTTTGTATTAAAAATACTCGTAAGAGTATGTTTATGAGTGAAGATAACTTTGAAGTTATTTTAAATAAGTTAAAGAATACTACTAGTTACTTATATTTCCATGTAATGGGAGAACCATTATTACATCCTTTAATTAATGAATTTATAGATATTGCA
>DVHV01000006.1 GCA_018711775.1 Candidatus Onthocola stercoravium
CAGGCTGGTTTTGTTGATTCAGTAGGTATTTCTTTATATATGAAAATGATCGAAGATGAAATAAAACGCCAACAAGGGGAAGAAGTTTTAGAAGAAGATGATGAAGCAACAAGTCTAATCAATGTAACTACACATATCAGTGATGATTATGTAAGTGATGAAGATATTAAAATTGAAATTCATCAAAAGATTAATGAAATCGATTCATATGATAAATTACTCGAAATAAAAGATGAATTAGAAGATAGATTTGGTAAAGTATCAGATGATATGCTTGTATATATGTATGAAGAATGGTTTGAAAAAATTGCAGGAAAGTATAACATTACTAATGTAGTACAAACAGATAGATATGTGGAAGTTACCTTACCAGAAGAAGTATCAAATAGTATAAAAGGGGATAAATTATTAATTGAAGCAATGTCTTTGACTAAATATTTTAATATAAAATATGTTAATAAAAAAATTGTTATTACTTTATATATTAATAACTTAGATAAACATTTCATATTTTACTTAGTAACATTACTGGAAAAGATTTTATAAAGTATAAAAAAATTATAGTTATCCACACTAAGTATTAGAAGTGGAGTGAAATTTTTGAAGTCAACAGGAATTACAAGAAAAATAGATGAATTGGGAAGAATAGTTATTCCTAAAGAGATAAGAAGAAATTTGGGAATAAGAGATGGTGAAAGTTTAGAGATTTTTACTGATGAAGATAGTATTATTTTAAAGAAACATTCGCAAATGGAAAGATTTGAAGATCTAGGAGCAAAATTAGGAGAAATAATTAATGCAATTTTTAAAGTTGATGTAATTATTACAGATAGGGAAAAGGTAATAGTTGCTACAAATAATAAAGATTTAATTGATAAAAAAATTAACAAAGATTTAATCTATTTAATAGATAATAGAGAAGAATTAGTAGAAAATGAAAATAGATCTATGGAATTTGATAATATAAGTATAAATGGCAAGTTTACAATAGTACCAATTATTGCTTCGATTGATTCTTTAGGATTAGTGGTTATTGTAGCAAATGATGATAAAGATTATAGTAATTTAGCTAGATTGATGGCAAAGATTTTGTCAGAAAAAATAAATATATATTGATAAAAAAAATAAATTATGGTAAACTTAGGCTAGTTTGGCGATGAAAGAAAGGGTAAATATTTATTTCTTTAAAGAGAGTTCTCGGTTGGTGGAAGAGAATAAGAGATGGTATTGAGTATGGTTTCTGGAGTTTAAACTCGGTCTTTACCGTTATCAAATGGAGAGCATGTAAATCATGAATTAAGGTGGTACCGCGGGTAAGCACTCGTCCTTAGTTTATGATTTTTATTTTGGGGTGATTTAATGCGTAAATTTGAAAAAGTTAGTATTGATGAATTTAGTAAATATTATGATAAAAAACTATATGAAGAATATGATTTACCAAAACGAATGACCAGCCATAGTGCTGGATATGATTTTTTTGCAATTGAAGGTTTTACATTAATGCCGGGGGAAATAAAAAAAATTCCAACGGGTTATAAAGCAACATTTGGTAGTGATGAAATGTTAATGATTTTAGTTCGGAGCAGTATGGGATTTAAATATAATGTTCGAATGACTAATCAAGTGGGTATTATCGAAAGCGATTATAATAATATCGATAATGAAGGGCATATGTTTGTTTCTTTACAAAATGAAGGAGATAGAGATTTTGTAGTTAAAAAAGGGGAAGGATATGCTCAAGGGATTTTTACAAAGTTTCTAATTTGTGATGATGATGTTACTACTAATGAACGACAAGGCGGATTAGGTAGTACAAATAAAGAAAGGAATGATGAATAATGGAAAAATATTATATATCAACAGCAATTGCTTATACTTCAGGTAAACCTCATATTGGAAATACTTATGAGATTGTTTTAGCAGATGCAATTGCCAGATTTAAAAGATTAAAGGGGTATGATGTATATTTTCAAACAGGTACAGATGAACATGGAGAAAAGATAGAACAAAAAGCAAAAGATGCTGGTGTAACTCCTCAAGAATTCGTCGATGATGTAGCAAATGAAATTAAACGCATTTGGGATATTATGAATACTAGTTATGATAAATTTGTAAGAACTACAGATAAAGAACACGAAAGAAGAGTTCAAGATATATTTAATAAAATGTATGAAAAAGGAGATATTTATAAGGGTGAGTATAAAGGTCTTTATTGTACTCCTTGTGAATCTTTTTGGACAGAATCACAACTAGTTGATGGTAAATGTCCAGATTGTGGAAGAGAAGTTCAAGAAAAAAGCGAAGAAGCTTATTTCTTTAGATTATCTAAGTATCAAGAGCGTTTAGAGAAGCATATTGAAGAACATCCAGAATTTATTAAACCAGAAGCAAGAAAAAATGAAATGATTAATAATTTTATTAAACCAGGATTACAAGATTTATGTGTATCTCGTTCTTCATTTGACTGGGGAATTCCAGTTACAATTGATCCAAAACATGTTGTTTATGTTTGGTTAGATGCCTTAACAAATTATATTACGAATATTGGTTATGAAGTGGATAAACAATCAGATGAATTTAAAAAGTTATGGCCAGCAGATTTACATTTGATTGGTAAAGATATAATTCGTTTTCATACCATTTATTGGCCATGTTTCTTGATGAGCCTCGATTTACCACTTCCAAAGCAAGTGTTTGGCCATCCTTGGTTAATTATGGCTGATGGTAAGATGAGTAAGTCTAAAGGTAATGTAGTTTATGCTGATGATTTAGTAAATGAATTTGGAGTAGATGCTGTAAGATATTATTTCTTACATGAAATACCTTATTCTTCAGATGGTGTATTTTCAAGAGATTTATTAATTGAGCGAATCAATGCTGATTTAGTAAACATATTAGGTAATTTAGTAAATAGAACAGTAAGTATGGCTCATAAATACTTTGATGGAACCATTACTAATAAGGGAGTTACAGAAGAATTAGATAAAAGCTTAATTGATGCTGTAAATAACTTAGATAGTAAGGTGACAGAAAAAATGGATGATTTACATGTCGGAGAAGCTATCGAAGAAATAATTGAAGTGTTAAGAAAGTGTAATAAATATATCGATGATACAACTCCTTGGGTTTTAGCAAAAGATGAATCTAAGAAAAATAGATTAGAAACGGTATTATATAATTTACTTGAATCTATTAGAGTTTGTGCAATATTCTTAAGTCCATATTTACCTGATACAAGCAATAAAATATTTGATCAATTAAATACTAAAAAACGAGAATATAGTACAAAAGAGTTTGGTAATTTAGAAAGTCCAATAACTTTAAATGCTCCGATTCATCTATTTGATAGAATTGAGGTAAAATAATGCTTATTGATACGCATTGCCATTTATATAAAGAATATTACGAAGATATTGATAGTATCATAAAATTATCTAAAGAAAATAATGTAGTGTATTATATAAATAATGGGTGTGATGCTAAAAGCAATGTTGAAGTATTGGAATCGGTAGAAAAATATCCTAGTGTTTATGGGGCTTTGGGAATCCATCCAGAGAATGTTTCAAATTATAATTTAGATGATATCAAATTTATTGAAGATAATATAAACAATTCAAAAATAGTTGCTATTGGGGAAATTGGTTTGGATTATCACTATTCTAAAGAGAATAAGAGTGAACAAATAAAATTACTAGAATTACAACTTGAGTTAGCAGAAAAATATGATATGCCAGTGATAATTCATTCAAGAGATGCAACGGAAGATACAATAAATACTTTAAAGAAATATAAAGTAAAGGGTGTAATCCATTCTTTTTCAGGTAGTTTAGAAACTGCAAAAATATATATTAAAATGGGTTATTTACTTGGTATTAATGGTGTAGTTACATTTAAAAATTGTAATTTAAAAGATGTATTAAAAGAAATTCCAATAGAAAATATTGTATTAGAAACGGACTCACCATATTTAACACCAGTACCATTTAGAGGTAAACAAAATAATTCTAGTCATATTTTAGATATTGCTAAGTTTATTAGTGAGATATATGATTTAACATTAGATGATGTAAGTAGGATTACTACTGACAATGTATTAAAACTATATACTAAAATTAATTATGTACGCAATTTTTAAAGTCTTGTTTTTTCCATATTTTTGGGATAAAACAAGACTTTTTTTAAACTCCTGTCAAAGATTTTAACTTATTTTAAGCACTCAGCAATCTACAAATAACCGAATGAAAAACCTACAAATAACCGAATTGTAATTGATTTAGGCATTATTTAATGATATAATTTAATAGAGGAGAAATATATCTATGAAAGAATATAAGAAAAGAATTGCTGATGAATTACTTAAGAAAAAATTAAAAGGAAAGGGAGCAGTCTTAATTCAAGGACCTAAATGGTGTGGTAAAACAACTACTGCCGAACAAATTTCTAATAGTGTTTTATATATGGATAATCCTGAAGATAAAGAACAAAATATTAGTTTGGCAGATTTACAACCAAGTTTATTGTTAACTGGTGCAACTCCAAGATTAATTGATGAGTGGCAACTAGCTCCAAAACTATGGGATGCTATAAGATTTGAAGTTGATCATCGAGATGAAGAAGGACAATTCATTTTAACTGGTTCATCAGTTCCTGCTAATATGGATGAAGTTACACATACTGGGACTGGAAGATTTGCCTGGTTGACAATGAGACCAATGACACTTTATGAGTCTGGTGAATCAAATGGAAGTATTAGTCTTTTAGAGTTATTTAATAATTCAACTAAATTAAATGGCATTAGTGAATTAACTTTGAAAGATGTTGCTTATTTATGTTGCAGGGGTGGATGGCCTAGAAGTATTTTTATGGACAAAGAAACTGCGTTAGAACAAGCATATGATTACTATAATGCAGTTGTTAATTCGGATATTTCTAGAGTTGATAATATAAATAGAAATCCTGAGCGTGCCAAAAATTTAATGAGAAGTTATGCAAGAAACATAGGAAGTCAGGTATCTAATGAAACTATAAAAGATGATATGATAAATAACGATTTATTTTCTTTAGATGTTGATACTGTACTATCATATATTAATGCACTTAAAAAATTATTTGTTATTGAAGAATCTCCAGCGTGGAATCCTAATTTAAGAAGTAAAACAGCGATAAGAACATCTAAAACAAGATATTTTGTTGATCCATCAATTGCGGTAGCAGCGTTAGGAATTGAACCAAACGATTTAATTCACGATTTAAATACATTTGGATTAATTTTTGAGTCATTATGTATCCGCGATTTAAGGGTTTATGCTGAAAGTATCAATGGTAGCGTTTATCACTATAGAGATGCTTCAGGATTAGAGTGTGATGCAGTTGTACATTTAAGAAGTGGTGTATATGGGTTAATTGAGATTAAACTTGGTGGAGATAATCTAATTAATGAAGGTGTAGAAAACTTAATAAAAATGAAAAATAAAATTGATACTGAAAAAATGAATAATCCAGCATTTTTGATGGTGTTAACTGCAACGGGCAAATATGCATATCAAAGAGAAGATGGAGTATATATTGTTCCAATTGGATGTTTAAAAGGATAGAAATTTTTCTAAAAATGTGATTTTTTATATCAAAAATATTTCTAAAAATGTGATTTTTAATATTGATTTTCTTTCTAAAAATGTGATATAATTTGCTTGGAGAGTGATAAGATGGCTGAATTAAAAAGAAAAATAGATAAATTTTTGCTTGATTGGAGAAACTCAAAAACAAGAAAACCATTAATTATTAAAGGTGCTAGGCAAACGGGAAAAACTACTTCTATTGAAAAGTTTGGTAAAGAAAATTATAAATCTTTTATTGAAATTAATTTTGTGTCTATGCCAGAATATAAAACAATTTTTAATGAGGGATATACTGTTGATAATATAATTAAAAATATAAGTCTACATAATGGTAATTTTGAATTCATACCTAATAATACACTAATTTTTTTTGATGAAATGCAAGAGTTTCCTGATGTTGCAACTTCTCTTAAGTTTTTTTGCATAGATGGCAGATTTGATGTTATTTGTTCCGGTTCTCTTATGGGAATTAATTATCAGGAAATACATTCTAATAGTGTTGGTTATAAAGAAGATTATACAATGAGGTCTTTAGACTTTGAAGAATTCCTTTGGGCTAAAGGATATAAAGATGGACAAATAGAAGATTTATTTACTTGTATGAAGGAAATAAAGCCACTAACTAATACACAGTATAATGTTATGATGAGTAATTTTAACGATTATATGATAACTGGTGGTATGCCTGAAGTGGTAAGTATGTTTATTGATAATAAAAATTTTAGTGGTGTGTTAGATAAACAAAAATCATTATTGTTGGATTATGAAGAAGATATTACAAAGTATGCTGGTGGTTTGGATAAATCAAAAATATTAGTGGCTTATCGAAAAATTAAGGTGTTTCTTGGTAATGATAATAAAAAATTTCAAATTACTAAGCTTAAAGATGGTGCTAGAAATAGAGAATATATAGGTGTTGTTGATTGGCTTGATAAAGCAGGTATTGTTAATGTTAGTTATTCTTTGGATCATCTTGAATTACCACTCAAAGTAAATTATAATCCAGATAATTATAGATTATATTTTGGTGATACTGGATTATTAATTGGATCGTTAGATGAAGAATCACAAAATGATTTGCGTAATAATCAAAATTTTGGAACATATAAAGGTGCTTTATATGAAAATATAGTTGCTGAAATGTTAACTAAAGCAGGATTTGAACTATATTTTTATAGAGATGAACAAAATAAAATTGAAATGGATTTTATTTTAAGAGATGAACAAAGTATAATACCAGTTGAGGTTAAAGCATCAGATAATGCAACATATTCATTAAATAAATTGATAGATGAAAAACAATATAAAAATATTAAATATGGAATAAAGTTATGTAATAAAAATATTGGATTTAATGGCAAGTTTTATACATTTCCGTATTTTATGACTTTCCTTTTAAAAAGGTTTTTAAAAGAAAAAAATAAATAGCAAAAATAAAAGTTCAATTTCCCATAAAGTATCGGATAAATTGAACTTTTTTATTTTATCTTTTTTCTTCTAGGTCTTTTTTTCTTTTCTACTATTTCTCTTTCTATAAACAAATCTTTTATATTCACTTCTAAAGTATTAGCAATATGTTCTATATAATCTAGTCTTATATTTCTTTTAGCATTTTCTAAAGAAGATAGATAGACTGGGGTAGTTCCAAGAAATTCTGCATGTTCTTCTTGGGATAATCCTCTTTTTAGTCTATAATATTTTATATTATTTGCTAGTAATTTTCGTGATTTGAGTTGTTTTTTCATATTACTACACGCCTTTTTAACTTACTAACATTGTATGAAGTCTTTTTAATTTATAACATATTAACTTTGTAGTATGTTATAATCATTTTCTATTATTTATAATTTATAATAGGATGTGGTAGATAATGGATAATTTAAAAAATGATAAGAAAATCTTATTTTTATCGCTTTTAGCAGTGATAACATTTATTGTAGTAGTTGTTGGAGCAACATATGCTTATTTTGTAGCACAAGGTGGAACTAGTGCTAATACTAATGTCAATGTGCAAACAAATACAACAGATGCTTTATCATTTCAAGTGGGAAATCCAATAAATTTTTCAATTAATCAAGAAAATTTTGGACAAGGAATGGAAAGCCAAAGAGGAAGTACTATAGCAAGTGCAACATTAACAGCGAATAATGCAACAAATACAGCAACAGAGAATTATTATGTATATTTGAATATTACAAGTAATGATTTTGAATATACAACAGAAGATGAACAAGCAGAGTTATTGCTTAAGGTAACAGATCCAGATGGTACAGAGGTAACTACACTTGGAAATTTAGAAAGAAAGACAAGTGGAGGAGAGACAGGATTTGATATAACAACAGCAACAGGATTAATCACAATAGCAGCTAATTATGAGATAATAGCCAATCCTCAAACGACGCAAGAATGGAATGTGGAAATAGTATTTGTTAATTTAGATAGTGATCAAAATGCTAATACCGGCAAGAGTTTTAGTGCAGAATTAATAATTCAAAAAGAAGCAATGAGCACAAGTTTAGGCAATTTTGCAACATATATAACAAATCTATACACAGAAGATGGTGTCAATGATTTGTATTATCATGATGGAGCAGGAACTTATGGAACACTCGAAGCAGGAGATAATTCATATAGGTATGCTGGAGCAAATCCAAACAACTATGTATGTTTTGGAGCGACCGGAGCAGATTGTCAAAATGGGGATAATCAATATAGAATAATAGGAGTATTTGGTAACCAAGTAAAGTTGATAAAACATGATTATGTAGGAAGCAATTTACTGGGAACAGATGGAGCATATACAAGTAGTACATATAGTAATACAAGTTCAAGTTATTATAAAGGAAGTAAGACAACAATAAATAGATATTATTGGAATAATAGCACAAATAATAATAACTGGAATGAATCAAATTTAAATACAGTGAATTTAAATACAAATTACTTGAATAATGTTGGAAGTACATGGGCAAGTAAAATAGCAGAGCACACATGGCGGGTCGGGGGAAATACAAGCGAAAACATCTTCAATGTAGCAGTAAAAAGTGCATACACAAATGAAATAACAAGTCCAGCGGAAGCAACAACATACAATGCAAAAATAGGCTTAATGTACGTGTCAGATTATGGATATGCAGCAAGTCCAGAAAATTGGAATACAAATATGGGGTTGTTAAATAATGATACAAACAGAAATAATAATTGGATGTTTATGGGGTTAAATGAATGGACAATCTCTCGCCAGTCTGACTTTATAGATCGTGTATTTTTTTTGACTGACTCAGGTTATGTGCGTACTAACTACGTCAGCGACGTTTATGGCATTCGACCTTCTTTCTATTTGGCATCCACAGTAGAAATTTCATCGGGTACAGGAACGAGTACAGATCCATATGTTTTAAAAGTTAATTAATTGGTAGCAGATAATTTCTGTTGCCTTTTTATTTATATAATAGGAAAGTTATACTTTTTCGAAAAATTTGCTGTTAAACATTAGTTAAAATGATACCGATTTATAATGTGGAT
>DVHV01000065.1 GCA_018711775.1 Candidatus Onthocola stercoravium
AAAAATAAGGAGGAGAAAGAAAGATGAATAACGAAAATGTAAAAGAAGTAAAAAACTCAAAAAATAGATTTGAATTAGATGGTAATGTTGCTAATATTAGTAATGTTTATACTAATCAAAACGGGAAGAAAATATTAAGGTTTGATTTGGCTCAAAACAACAATGGTAATACGCAATATGTTCCTATTGTTTTAAGAGGAGAACTAGTTAATAGTTATGGTAATGAAATTCAAAAGGGAGACTGGATTTCAGTAAAAGGTAGAATCTCTACATATCAAAAAGATGTTGAAAGAGATGGAAAAACATATAAAGATAAAGCCATAGATATTTTAGGGTTTGAAATTACTGATAGAAAAAATAATAAAGTTTATACTTCTGATGGCGATATTAGAGATTTAGAAGAAAAATCTAACTCGGAAATGGAAAGATAATTATGAGTAAATATCAATATAGTGTATTAAATTATTGGAATGATGGCGATGATTTATATGTTAATTATATAGTTGAGAATACAGAAACAAAGCAAAAGGCAAATGTAATAGAGTATTATGATACATCAGATATTGAGTGCGATTATAATACAGCATCAGAAGCAGAAATTGAAAAAGCATTAACAACATTGTTAGAAGAAAATGATGGAATTGAATTTAAACTACCAAAAGCAAGTGAATTAAGTCCACTATTAAGATATATTTATGATCGTGTATGTGAAAGCGAAGATAATATGTGTCATATTGATTATAATGACTGGGAAGAACTAAAAGAGGAAGAAGATTTTCTTGAAGAAGATATAAACGTATTGGAACAAGAAATAGAAAAATATAATTTACATGATTATATAACTCTTGATGATGGCGAATATAAAATTTGTGGTTATGGTGGTTTACAATGTTTTGTTAATGATGACAGAGTAAAGGAAAGTGATGAACTTGAAAGATGAATTAAAAAAAGGACAAGCCTTTATAGGTCTTGATGATAATAAATATTATTTTTTAGGTTATGATTATGATGATCAAATCTTTTTTACAACATTAGATTTATGGAGTGATAAAGAACAAAGTTATATGACTAAGAGTAATATCTTTATTAAAGAAGTATTGGATGAAAAATCAAAAGTCATAGAAGATTGCACTTGGTACTATCAGTCTATGAAAGAATTAGATAATTCAACTATGGAAGAAAAGATAAAAAGGTGCTTGGACATTATTAAAAATTCTAATTCTAAAGAAATAGAATTAAGACCTACTGAAATAGGTCCATTAGTACGAGGACAAGCATATAGCAAAGAATTTAATCAATATTATGAAGTAATTGGTTTCATTATAGATAATAATATTTATTTAGATTCTGATTTAAAAGCAAAACAAAAAGGCTTTTTTGCAATATATCATTCTAACTGCGAGAATACAGTACCACTTATTTTTGAAAGAAATTTTAGTGATAAAGATAATTCATTTGATGGTAAACACTTTTTAGCTGGGAATGATGATAGAGTTGATATAGAGGACATTGTTTGCAGTAAAGAATTAGTAAATTCTTATATGAAAGAAACCTTAACTGATAGGTTAGAAAGAAAAGATAAAGACATGATGATTTAAAAAGTTGCTGTGTAGTTATTGAATTTTTTTGATAACTACACAGTTTTTTATTATAGATAAAAGAAAGGGTGAGTGTAATGAATAGATTAAATGTATTAACAATTAAGCAATTAGAAGGTGGAACATATACCATTGATACTGTTTTAAATGTAATAAAACAAATAACTGACTGGGCTTTAGCAGTAGGAATATCCCTAGCTGGTATTGCACTCGTTGTAAGTTTCATTATGTATGCAGTAGTAGATGTAGATCAAAAGCCTAGAGTAAAAACAAGAATTTTACAGACTTTACTTGGTATATTTGGAATAATTTTAGCCATTTCATTAGTTAATATTATTATTAAATTATTTACATAGGTGTTTAATTTATGATGACTAAAGTTTTTGATTTGTTAAGAAGTTTAGGCTGGTATTTAGTTAGTTTTATATATGACTTAATTGATGGACTTCTACAAATAATTAAAGAATTAAATGCTTTTGATATAATTAATTCATTATCAAATAATCAAACATTTAGGAATTTATATACTGGAGCAATGGCTATTGCTGTAACATTATTTGCACTTTTTATCGTGTGGAGATTTGTAAATAAACTACTAGATCCAGATGAAGAAACAACTTTTAAAATGATAATAATGGAAGCAGTAAAATGTGGAACGCTTATTATGATGTCCACATTTTTATTTGTTCAAGTATCTAATTTTTCTATTACTCTATCGAACTATACAGGAAATATTTTTGAAACAAATAGTAATTCAAAGATGAGTGATTCAATGCTTACTATGTTTATTTCATATAGAGATGGTTATAAAAATAGTGATAAGTTTAATGAAAGTAAGAGTATATCGGAATTAGTGAATAACGGTTCGTTTGATAGTGATGAGTTATATTTATCAAAATATGTAACAAAATCGAGAGTAATATTGTCTGATGAAAAAGATTATAAATATGAAATTAATTGGATTATGGCAGTAATAAGTGGAGGCTTTTTCTTATATAGTTTATTCTTTGCAGGTATTATGTTAGGCAGAAGACAAATTGAATTTTTATTTTTGTTTTCAATAGCACCAATTGTTTTTGCAACTAGTGTTTGTAATAAACAACGAAGGGGAGCAGTAATAGAACAACTGGTTTCTTTAGCACTTCAAAGTGCAGTTGTTATGCTAATTGTTAGTTTAACTGTAATGGTAATGCAAGAAATTAATGTTACAAAATTCTTTGATAATACATTTATGAATATAACGACAAAATCATTGCTTTATTTAGGTTGTGCAACATTTATTATGACTGGTAGTCAAGTTATCAATAGATTTATAGGAAGTAATGTAAGTGCAGCGAGTGGTAGAGAACAATTAATGTCATTAATGGGTTATGGAAAAATGGCAGGTATTGGAGCAACACTTGGTGCTGGTGCAACTTTAGGAGGAGCTCTTTTAGGAACTGGTCTTGCAATGAAAGGTGGAAAAGCAGTAGGCTCTCACGCATTATCTCAAGCAGGAATTGCTTTAGGAACAATGGGAACAGTTGATCCAGCAAGTGGACAAACTCCGAATAGAATGCAAAGATTTGCTAGTGCTATGGGATCAAGAATGTATGCAACAGGTCAAAGAATGGGAGGAAAATCAACTGGTAATAAGTTTAGTGCAAGTGATGCATTTATGAATGCAGGAGCAAGTAGTTTGCATAACACGGTAAGAAGAGTAATGCCACGAGCTAGTTATAATACTTCTTATTATAGAAGAAGAAATATGATATAAGGAGGCAATATATATGTATATAACAGTAAAGTCAATTAAGAGAAATTTAGGTTTTAAAGGAATAGAAGTATCTGACATTATAATTGCTTTACCAATATTAATCTTATTTATAATTTTATTTTGTTTTACACCATTAAAAATACCATCAATAGTAGGTCTAATGATTGGTATTTTTTGTTTATTACCAGTTAATGTAAGTAAGAAAAATAGAATGTATAAAGTAATTGGATTAATGTTTAAATACTTATTTAAAAACAAATATTATGTATATCAAAAGAAAGGAGCAGTGAATAATCTTGAAGAATCAGAAAACTAAAGAAGAAAAGCGAAAAAATAAAGAACATAAAGTTATTGAAAAATTTGTAAAGAAAAAGCCAAATGTAAAACAAAAGTATATCACAAAGGGTGTCTTAAAAAGAAAGTTTAAAAATGCTCAAATTTTTACAAACGCAGAAGCAGTTCAAGATAATGGTATTATAAAACTTCGTGATAATAATTATGCAAGAGTTTTCTCGGTTGATGCTATTGATTTGTCTTTAACTTCGAATCAACAAAAACAAAACTTTTTTAATCAGCTAAAATATCTTTATCAATTAAAAGGTTTGAATTTGAGAATATATAAGTTAGATGATAAAATTGATCTCAATGCTAATAAGGACTATTATATAAAATTGATGGAAGAATTTTCTTCTGATGAAGAAAAACAAATCTTTTTAAAAGAAAGATATGATAGATTAGAAATATTAGAAGAACAAAACCTTACCACTACTAGTAGGTATTATTTTGTTATAGTTAGTGATAATGATAAAGCATTAGAGCATATATCAGAAGAAGTGAAAATACATTGTTATAACATGACACCTAGATTAAATATTCAAACTATTACAAATAAACTAGAAATATATCAGTTTTTAGTAAATTTATATTTATCAAATGCAAATATAGAACAATTGATGTGGAGTGATTTAGTTGAACTAATCTCTCCTTTTTTTCTTAATGAAACAATGGGTGTTATAAAAGCAGATGACAATGAAATACAGGTACTTACTATAAAAAGATTACCACCATTTATAGATGAGTTGTTTTTTGAAGAACTATTTAATGTACCTGATACGAGATGTTGTATTCATATTAAAGATACAATACCAACAGAAGAATTAGTAAGAAGATTAGATAGTAATTATGAGTTTTTGATGTCAGAAAGAAGTACAACAAGAAAATTATCTGATGCTACTCAAATGGACGCTGAAAGAGAGAATTTTCAAGCATTGATGACTCAAATTAAAAATGGAGACGAAAAGATTAAAGAAGTTGATTTTATTATTGTTATAAGTGGTAATAGAAAACAACGAGAAGAAAAAATAAAGGAATTAAGAAAAATTGCTGATGTATTTCAAATTAAACTAGATGTTCCTAGAATGAGGCAGATGGAAGGATGGCAATCATTTGATATAACTAAAAATGGTTTTGAAGATTATCATAATTATCTTCCCAGTTTAACTTTATCAGCATCTTTTCCTCTTACAATAACTAATTTTAATGATGAAACTGGTTATATGTTAGGAACTGATATTCATACGGCTTTACCAACTATTTTTGATTTATTTCATAAAGATGCGACTAGACCATCAAGTAATTTAGCAATAATTGCATCAACTGGTGGTGGTAAAAGTTTTACATTAAAGAAAATAATAATCAATGAAATAAATAGAGGCAATGCTTGTTTTTTGTTTGATGCAGAAGGAGAATATGAAAAATTAGTTAGAAAAAACAAAGGGGAATATATTGATATGTATTCTTCTAGTGGTGGAATTATAAACCCACTACAAGTTAGATTTCTTCCTAGTGATAAAGAAGAAAAAGATGATAGTAATGTTAATTCTATAAATTACGAAGACTGTCCTTTAGCAAAACATTTAGGATCACTTGAAACTTTTATTAAATGTGCATTTGAAGAAATAAAAGAAAGTGAAGTTGTTGTAATGCTTGATATGATAGAAAAATTATATAAACGCTTTGGTATAACAAAGAACACTAAAATATCAAGACTAGAAAAACTAGAAAATACAGATTATCCAATATTTACAGATTTAATAGAATTTTTACCAGACTATCGTAATATGATTACAAACCCAGAACAATTAAAGATAGTAGATAAATTAGAAATACTATTAGATAGATTTAAGGTTGGTACTGATGCAATGTTATTCAATGGTTATACTTCTGTAAATCTTGATTCTGATTTAATTGCGTTTAATGTTAAAGATTTACTATATAGTAAAAATAAAAGAATTATTACAACACAATTAGTAAATCTACTTACTTATTTAAATAACATTATTGTTAGAAATAAGATTATAAATGATAAGAAAAATAATACAAAAAGAATTAAAAATATAGCAGTTATTGTAGATGAGTTTCATTTATATTTAAAAAATACTGACAGTGAAGTATTACTAACGTTTGAACAAATAGCAAGAAGAATTAGAAAGTATCATGGTGCATTTATACCAGCAACACAAAGTATTCATGACTTTTTAGGAGATGATGACTCTGTTAGAAGTGCGACTGCAATTTTCAATAACTGTCAATATCAGTTAGTAGGAATGTTAAAAGAAGATGATTTAACAACTTATTTAAAACTATTCTATCAAAACCCATTAACGGATACTCAAAAAGAATTTTTAATACAAGCAGAGATGGGAGAGTTTTTACTTACTATTAATTCGAAAAATAGAATTAGAATTAAGATAATTGCAACTCCGATTGAAATAGAATTGATGGGAGAAGAATTAAAAACATGAAAAAAGAAAGCACAAAAAGATTAAGGGAAAGATTTAAAGAAAAATATTTTGATGAATTTAATGATCCAAACGAGTCTTTTATGGATTTCTTGCTTGATTTAATTCCGAAGAAAATATTATTAGAAGTTTTATCAAAGAAAGGTAATTATTACTTGTCTTTATTTAATAAATATAAATAATGCAGAAGAAAAAGAAAAATTTTATTTTAAAAATAATTGGTGGGAGTACCATCTTATCAGTTGCATTTGCATTAGTAATTTTAATATCTGTGTTAATGATTTTTGATTTTTTTGGAACAAAACTGACAGAAGAAAAGGTCGATCACAATGAAGAATATGCTGATGCTTATACTAATGCACTTAATAAATATTTAAAAGATGGTTATGTTCCTTTACAGAGATTATTATATTTTCATTTGGAAGATACATCATTAACACTAGAAGTTTTATATTCTATGAATTTAAATAAAGAGAGTAAAGTCGCAAGAGAAATCCAAAATGTATGTGAAGATCAGAGAGTAAAAAATATGACTGCTTGTAGCGATACAAATATAAAAGAAAATGAAAATTACTTAACAGTTAGTACAGGACATTTTAATTTTCCTTTAAAAGATGAATTTACTGTAACAAGTTTTTTTAATCAGGAAAGAACAATTTATGGAGAAAGTAATAGACATAATGGTTGGGATTTAGCAACACCAGCACAAACTCCAGTATATTCTGTATGTTCTGGTACAGTTGAAAAAGTAAACTTTACTCAAGATAAAAATATACCTTATGATCAGAGTGGTAATAGTGTTGGTAATACAATTACTATAAAATGTGATGAAGATTATGCAGAAACTTATTATGTAATATTCGCACATCTTTATCCTAATAGTGCAAAAGTAAAGGAAGGAGACATAGTAAATCATTGGACACAAGTTGCAAGTGTAGGAACAACTGGCTATTCAACTGGTAATCATTTACATTATCAAGTAGAAGATGAAAACAGGAAATTAGTTGATGGTATGCAGTTAATTGATTTTACGTTAAGCAGTCCATCCGATTTTAATGATTTTCAAAATCCTAATGAAGGTTTTAAGCCACCTTTTCCTAATTAAAGGAAGCACATATTTTTAATGAATTAGTAATAAGTGGTCATTATTTATAAAATTAGTAGCCACTTTTTTTGTTGGTATTAAAAGAAATTTTATATATGGGTAGCCACTTCTGCTTATAAAAGTAGTCATTTTTGCAAGTGCAAAAATAGTAAGACACCACTATTTTCCCTTTATGACATAAGGAATAAAAGGATTTGTGGTGTCGTTCTTCTTATGCCCATTAAAAATATGCAATATTTTTATTAAAAAAAATACCTTAAAAAAGTAGAAAGTGGCTACCCATAAATTAAAGAAAGGAGTTTGTAAAATGGTAAAAGGTTTAGTTAGAACTACATTAAGAATTGATAATAATTTAAAAACTAGAATAGAACTTTTATCAATTAAGAATAATTTAAGTTTCAATAAAATGCTAACTTATCTAATAGAACTTGGCTATAATTCTTACATAGAAAAGTTTGATAAATATTATGAAATGCAAAATAAAAAAATTGAAAGAGAGGAAGAAGATGAACAAGACTAGAATTTATACTGATGAAGAAATAAAAGTTTTATTAAGTAATCCTAATGTTGTTAGAATTAGAAATAAAAGTCAGATACTTTATAAAAATAGTTTTAAACTTTGGGCTGTTAAAGAAAAATTATCTCATGGCGAAAAGACTGCAAAAGAAATATTTACTGAAGGTAAGTTTGATGTAAATATGTTAGATGATAGAACTCCACAAAAAAGGTTAAACTCATGGATGAAGAAATATAAAATATTTGGAGAAGATTATTTTTCTGATTCTAAATCTCATTATCAAACAAAAGGAACAATTTTTGATAAAGATAAAGCAGAACATAACTTTGTAAATTATGTTAGAAAAGCAGTACATAATCCAAAGTTTGTAGCATTCATAATTGATAGAGATGAAAAAAATAATCTTCGTATAACTAATTTAGTGAGTATTGAAGATGAAAAAACTAACAGTTAGATTAGAAGATTATATTTATGATAGACTTTATCTTGTAGCAAATGATAATACCACATCAGTAAATAAAGTTGTTGCATCTATTTTAGAAAAATATATTAACGAGCCAAGAGAAATTAATTATTTAAAAGAAATAGATGAAAAATTAAAGAATATAGATGATAAGTTAGAAAAAATTTCTAAAAGACAATATAAGCATTTTAAATTATCTCAACAACACTTTGCTAACTTTGGCTACTTATCAAATGCTGATATAAAAGAAGATAAATGTCTTAATGAAATATTAAATAGTAAGGACTCTTTCAATGAGTAAAAAAAGTCCTAATGTTGTATTTAAAAGTAGATACAGTCTAGCACTTACTTGTAGAGATAATAAAAACAAATCATTAAATTATAAAGAAGAAAGATTAAAAGATGTTGATGACATGATTGATTATTATTCTGATGAAAAGAAAAAAACAGTCGGAATGTTTGAATATTATATGGGGCATACAAGAAAAGAAAAATATAATCTTGTAATGGAAGATGGATCTTATGCTACTAAACAAGATATAGCAAAAATTAAAACTAATTATAAAAAATATATTGAAAACTCAAATCTTTGGAAAGGTATTTTAAGTTTTAAAAGAGAATATCTTGATGAAAATATAGATATAAAAACATTAGAACAAAAGATAGCTAAAGAGGTAATGCCTCAATTTCTAAAGTATTGTGGTTTTAAAGATATAAAAGATATGAGTTTTGTTTTTGCAGTACATACTAATAGAAAACACCAGCCACATATTCATTTTGCTTTTATTGAAAAAAAACCAAATTACTTATATTGCGATAATAAAGTTAATTATAGAAGAAAAGGAAAAATTAGTCTTGATGAGCAAAGGTACTTAAAAAGATTAGTGGAACTTGCTATTGAAAGAGAAAAATATTATACCCCATTACTCAAGAAGACTAATGAAGATATTGATTATTTAAAATCATATTTTAATCCAAATGAAAAGAATTTTGCATTAAGAAATGTAAGTGAGATTTATGTTGAAGAAGATATTTTAAAACTAGGCGAGTTAATAAGGAAATATCGAGAGCAAAATAGTCAAACATCTAAAAAAGTAAAATATAACTCCATTAAAGATAATGAACTAGGTAAAGAAATCAAATCTTTGACTAAAAGAATTAAATCATATCTTTTTAATGATGAAACATCTATTTTATATGCTAGTAGGAAAGATATAAAAAAAGATTTAGAAAAACTTAATGATTATTTTGATACGTTAAATAAAAATAATAATATTAAAGAATTAGTAGCAGATAATAGTATTGTTAATAAAAAAGAAGAATATATTGATAACTATATTTATAATTCAATAGTAAATCATGCCTTATATAAATATAACCATATTTCTATGTATGTAAAAAATAAGAATAATGCTGATAAAATCACTATTGATGATTTAATACAAGAAGTTGCTTATCAAAATAGTAAACGAAATAAATTTAATGATAAGCAAAGAAGAAAGCAAGTATTAGATAATTATTTTAAAGGCGATAGTTATATTTCTAAATTTCCTAGTAAGCATAAAATAGAAAAAGCCATTAAGAACATTAATTATGAAATGGAAAAAGCATCACAAGAATTTAGTAAGTTATTCAATTATGATGATAAAACTAAATAACCTATGGTATAATATTATCAGACAGATAAATAGTAATTTGAAAGTGAGATAGTTATGAAAAAAATATTTGAAAAGCACGAAACATTATTTTGTATATTGTTAATAGTATTCTATATAATAGTAAATTCATATTGCATACAAAATTTTGGAATAGAAGATTATAGAAGTACAATCATAAATACAATATTTTCGTTAGTGTTAATTTTTGTGATAGTAAAACTAAAAAGAGTTTCTTATTATGGACTAGCAAAAGTAAGCAATTTAAAAAGATATTTATATTTTATACCATTATTATTGATTATATCAGTTAATCTATGGAATGGTATTAACATCAATAATACACCAAACGAAATAATATTTTATATTTTAACAATGATTAATGTTGGCTTTTTAGAAGAAGTTATCTTTAGAGGTTTTTTATTTAAAATGATGGAAAAAGACAATGTTAACAGAGCGATAATTATAAGTGCCTTTACTTTTGGTATAGGTCATATTATTAATTTGTTAAATGGTGCGAATTTAATTCCAACTTTAATGCAAGTATGTTATGCAATTTCAGTAGGGTATTTATTTGTTATAATATTTTATAAAAGTAAATCTCTTATTCCTTGTATCATAACTCATTGTTTAGTAAATTCGCTTTCTATATTTAATGTTGAAAACACTATATCATTATATGTAGCACCTATATTTTTAACAATAGTACCATTAGTTTATGCAATTTATATAAATAAAAGCATAAAAAAACAAGACATATAAATTACAATTTGAAAGTGAGAAAAAATCATGAAAAACAAAAAAGTCAACAAACAAGATATTAAAGATGAAACAAAAACATATATGTTAGAAGGAATGTCAATTGGAATGTGCATTGGAACATCATTAGGAGTGATTATAGGAGTGTTCGCCGATAATATCCCTATATGTATATGTTTTGGAATAAGTATAGGTTTATGTGTTGGTTTAGGAATAGGATCTTTAATTAAAAAAGATAAGCAGTAATTTGAAATTATAAAAAGGAATGATAAGATTGAAAACAGAAAAAGAAAAAATGATTTCTGGAGAAAAATACAATCCTGCTAATCCTAAACTTGTTTTTGAACGAGCACGAGCAAATAGAATATGTAATAAGTATAATAAAAGGAATTTTAATGAGATAAATATGAGATCACGATTAATGAGAAAATTAATAAACACTAGTGGAATATTTTGGATTAAACCACCATTTTTTTGTGATTATGGATATAATATTTTTATTGAAAAAAA
>DVHV01000066.1 GCA_018711775.1 Candidatus Onthocola stercoravium
CGATTGTATCGACGTGTTTTTTAGCAAAATAAATTATAGCAATCATTGATGCAAAAATGAAAGCGCTTGCAATAAAGGACATACCTATAATCATTTTACCACCTTCTATTATAAGAATAGCATATTCATTCACATTTGTAAATAAAGAAAAAATCATAGATTTTCACACCTATGATTTTAAAAATGCTATTTTTTAAATCTTTTTAATACTTGTCCTTCTGTTTTAACAAAATCAGTTTCTATTATTTGACCATTTGTCAAAGAATAATAATTATTTAAATCTTCACTCATGGCTTCTCTATCGCATTTACCACTAGTGGCATTGATACCAAAAACATCATAATATTTAACACCATCAATCATTGAAGCAACAGCGTATATTTTTCTGATTACATCTTCTTTTCTATTTTTGGCTTCTTCTTTCAATACTATATGAACCGTTATATAATCATTACCATTATTTAGTATAGACAATACTTCACACTCTTGAACTTCTGGTATAGCATTAATTTGTTCTTTTAAATTAAACAAATAATATGTTTCACCGTTTTTCTTGGCGGAATCTTTAGCTCTTCCTAAAGCAATAAAGGAAAGTGTCCCATCAGGTAATTCTACTAACGAAGCGATATCTTCTGCTCTTGCCCATCTTACTCCATCTTTATCGATGATTGAGCCATCACTTTTTCCTTCTTTATTATAATCATCTAAATAACAATGATGAATTGGATGAACTGGTGAACTTACCAGTATTTCTCCTTGAGCTCCTGGAACATTTGGAATATCTTTTAAGGTACCAGCTTCGACAAGTTTAGCTCTATTCCCTGGAAGAGGCACTCCAACGGTATTAGCTCTACCTTCTAGATTATAAGGTGTTACAGTTAATGAACCTTCTTCACTTCGTCCATAACCTAGATAGATATAAGGATTTGGACTTCCAGCATAAGCTAATGTTGCATTAATTTCATCACATACTGATTTAGGAATACCTTCACCACCGCTATAAGCATTACGGAATAATTCAAAATCACCTGGTTTTAATGTTCCATCTGCTCTATCTTGAATTAATTGCGCATAAAACGGTTTCGCTTGAACTGCATGATTGATTGCATTTTCTTTAATATCTTTAGCAAATAAACTCTTATCATATCTTGGTTCCAAAACTAAAGTCTTACCTTGAGCCATTTGAAATACCATAGAATAAAATAAGCCAGTTGGATGTTGTAAAGGAATCGTAACTAAAGTTCTATCACCGCGATATTCATCTCTTTTTATAGTATCATGTGCAGATACTAAAAAAAGCGGTGCTAAATCTGAATGACCCATGCATTTTGGTCTACCTGTTGTTCCACTAGTATAATTAAGCGTTGAAATTCTATCTTCATTATACTCTGCTGCATGTAATTCATCGTTCATATTAGCAGTCTTCAAAAAATCAGCGAATGATAAAACGTTTACCCCTTTTAATCCAGCTGGCAAAGCATATTTATCACTGTTTAAATGATGCGTATATGTTGCATCTCCTGTAACAATTAAGTTTTTCAAATTAGCATCGTTAAATGCTCCTTTTGCTTGTAACATTTTTAAATAATTTTCATCGACAATCAAAGTATCAGAACATCTTTTTGACAAGTATGGTTCAATACCTTCTTGAAATAAAAACATAATGTTTAGTGCATTAACCGTAACACCTAGTGTTGTAAGTGCGTAATAAGCACAGATAAATTCGATGCCTACTGGCAAGCATAGACTCACAACATCATGTTCTTTTAAGCCCATATTTCTAAATGCACTCATGTACTTTTCGACTTCTTTAAAAAATTCTAAATAAGTCATTTTTGAATCACTACCTACAATTTCTAAGGCTGGAGCATCTAAATTATCCAAATTTCTTAGGACAACATCTTCAAAGATTGTAAGCCTGTGAACAGCAACCCCATTTTTATCCACAATCGGAACTTCGGTTCCATTGTTTGTTTTCTTCACGACTTCATCGTAAATTTGTGAAACTTTTGTCATTTGACCCTCCCTATTTTATTAGACAAATTGTCTACATTTTAATTATATAAGGCCTTTTTTATAATGTCAAGGAACAAAAGTCAAACAAGTTTAATGATCTTAGTCACCTAAGTATATTTCTACTTCACCGAGTCCTTCAGACTCGCCATAGACCAATTTCGAATGAGCGTCAGCCTACTGCTTTTTATACAAGCAAACATTAAAATATTAAGAATTTCAACTATATTCTCTTCGCATCCCTTTAAGACAAAAAAATGCTACCCAATAATGGATAACATCTTTATTTTTAATCTTTTTGGATATTTTCCAAAACTCCTTTAATTCTTCTTACTCCAGCGGAAGAAGATTCTTCTTTTGTTATTTTAAATGTGCCAAGTTCGCTCGTATTACTTACATGTGGTCCTCCACAGATTTCTTTAGAAAAGTCACCGATAGAATATACTTTAACAATACTACCATAACGGTCTTCAAAAGTTCCGTGAGCACCTTGTTTTTTGGCTTCTTCATAAGGCATTTCTTCCATAGTAACTGGAATACCTTCCTTTATTTTTTCATTGACTATACGGGTTAATTCTGCTTTTTCTTCATCACTCATTTTATGATCCAAGTTGAAATCAAAACGGATTCTTTCACTAGTAATATTACATCCTTTTTGAATAATATCTGGTCCATACATAAGTTGCAATGCAGCGAGCATAAGATGAGCTAAAGTGTGATATTTAGTTGATTCATAAGAACTATCAGCAAGACCACCTTTAAATGAACCGGCATCAATAGTTCGAGATTTTTCTTGATGTTCTTTAAATTTTTCTTCGAAACCTAAGGTATCAACTTTAAGACCATTTTCTTTAGCAAGTTCTTCAGTCATTTCTAAAGGGAATCCAAAGGTATCAAATAATTTAAAAGCATCTTCGCCACTAATAGTATCACTATTTAAACGTTTTATTACCTTATAAAATAATTTTTCGCCATCTTTAATAGTTTTACCAAATTTAATGCCTTCTTTTTCTAGTTCAGTAAAGATAAATTCTTTATTTTTAGATAGTTCAGGATAAATGCTTTGATAATCATCAATAACTACTTGTGATAATTTTACTAATGCATCTTCCATAAGTCCTAATTTTCTTAAATGTCTAATTGCTCGACGTATTAATCTTCTTAAAACATATCCTGCCCCGATATTTGAAGGAGTTATGCCATGGTCATCACCTAAAATGAAAGTAGACGTTCTTACATGATCCATAATTATTCTGAAGCTTTCTTTATTTTCTTCATAGCTTTTACCTGATAATTCTGCTAATTTTTCTTTTAGATTTTGGAAGACATCAGAATCATAAACTGATTCATAACCATTTAATACAGTGATAGTTCTTTCAAGTCCCATTCCAGTATCGACATTTTGTTGTTTTAATTTAGTAAGTGTTCCATCTTCAGCACGATAATATTCCATGAAAACATCGTTCCAAATTTCTAAGTATTTACCACAATCACAGGCAGGAGAACAATCAGGACCACAAGCAGGCTTGCCAGTATCATAAAACATTTCCGTATCAGGACCACAAGGACCTATGCCACTACCTAAAATCCAAAAGTTATTTTCTTTAGGTAAGTAAAATAGATGATCTTCAGGTACTCCGAGGCTTTTCCATATATTATAACTTTCTTCATCTTTTGGAGCAGTTTCATCTCCAGCAAAACAAGTAAAATACAATTTATCTGCAGGAATATTTAAATAATCTGGACTAGTTAAAAATTCATAACTCATGCTTATAGCTTCTTTTTTAAAGTAGTCTCCTAAAGACCAATTACCAAGCATTTCAAAAAATGTCAAATGCGAGTTATCTCCTACTTCATCGATATCACTAGTTCTAATACATTTTTGAACATCGCATAATTTTTTACCCGCAGGATGATGCTCACCTAATAAATATGGAACTAATGGATGCATTCCTGCAGTTGTAAATAAAACTGTTGGATCATTTTCTGGTATTAATGATGCCGATGGAATTATAACATGATTATGGTTTTCAAAATATTTAAAATAAAAATCTCGTAATTCTTTACTAGTTAGTTGTTTCATTTTCTACTTCCTCCAAATACTTAAATACTTTATTCTTTAAGGCATTTAAATCATCATTAGCAAATGTATAATCAAATTCATTATAGTTTTCCAAAGCAGTTTCTGTAATATGAGATTGTTGGGCAATCGTTAATTTACTTTGACCAAATTGATTTTCAACTAAAAGACTATAAACATTATCGTAATTTTCTTTCATTTCTTCAAATTCTTCAGGCATACGAGCATCAGCAATAATTACAACATCGATACCTGCTAATTCATAAATATTGATATCTTCAATCATTCTTTTGGTAAAGAAATATTTATCATATGCTCTAATCTTAGAACCGAACTCTTGTAAAAAATCTCGAGGCTTATTAGCACTTATTCCATCCCAATCAGTTAGTTCTTTAGCAAATTCCTTTAAATATTTACTATATTCTGTAATAACACATTTTTTTAATTTATAAATATAAAATTCATTTATAAATTTGGCTACTTCGCCTTTACCACTACCGCTCTTACCCCCAACGATAAATATTTTCATTTTAATCCTCTCCTTAAAAATAAAAAGGATAATACCCAAGGAGTGCAATTGCACGGTACCATCCTTTAATTTACTTAATTATCTTAACGCGATTAACG
>DVHV01000067.1 GCA_018711775.1 Candidatus Onthocola stercoravium
AGTAGTGTGTAAATATTTAAATATTCAAATATAAATGATATAATGTCAATAACTGATATAATGGTTCTTAAAAACCAAAAATTTTGAAATGGAAAGGATTGTCTTATGAAAGAGTTATTTGACCTAAATATTGAAAAAGTTTTGGAACATTGGGAAGTTAAACATGCTATACGAGAAGTTATTGCTAACGCATTAGATGAACAGCAATTAACAAATACAAGAGATATTGAAATTTATAAAAGAGAGAATTCATGGATAGTTAGAGATTATGGTCGAGGATTACAAAGCATTCATTTTACACAAAATGAAAATAAAGAGAAACTAGAAAATCCTAATCTTATTGGAAAATTTGGAGTTGGTTTAAAAGATGCATTAGCAGTATTTTATAGAAAAAACATTGAGGTTATTATAAACTCTAGATATGCACACATAACTACCCAAATGGCAAATAAAGAGGGATTTAATATTCAAACATTACATGCTGTTTTTTCTCCTTCTATTGATCCACAAATGATAGGTACCGAATTTATTATTAAAGGAGTAAATGATCAAGATATAGAAGATGCAAAAGCGATGTTTCTTAAATTTGCTAAATATAATATACCATTGGAAACTACTAAATATGGGGAAGTATACAAGAAATCAAATGATATTGCAAATATTTATATAAATGGTGTTCTTGTTGCAAATGAGGAAAATTTTATGTTTTCGTACAATATTACAAATATTTCTGCTCAAATTAAAAAATCCTTAAATAGGGAAAGATCTAATGTTGGAAGAACCGCATATGCTGATAGTATAAAAAATATTTTGAAAAATTGTGAATCAAAAGAAGTTTTATTAACTTTAGTAGAAGACATTGATAATATAATGCGAGGAACTAATAAAGATGAGTCTGGTTGGGTTGATGTTGCATCATATGCAGTAAAGACTCTAAATAAAACTAATGAAGTTGTATTCATGACTCCGTTACAAAGATCAGAGCTAACAAATGAACAAGTTGAAATTCTCCAACAAAGTGGGAAAAAATTAGTTTTAATTCCCGATAGTGTATATGGAAAAGTTTCCGATAGTATTAGTACATTTGATGATGTGTATATCGAATATGAAAATAGTTTTGAATATGATTTTGTTGAATATAAACAATTAACATCTAAAGAAAAAGAAGTATATGATATTCAAAACATTGTATTTGATTTTTTGCAAGACAATATAAGTGATTTTAATTTTAAAAAAATACCAGTAAAAATTTCCCAAACTATTCGAGTTGATAATTTTGGAAATGTTACACAAGGTCTGTATGATCCAAGAAAAAACATTATAATAATAAAAAGAAGTGTACTATCTTCAAAAATAAGTTTTTTAGGTATCCTTACACATGAAATTGTTCACTATGCCACTGGTTATAGTGATAGTAGTCGTGATTTTGAAAATGTACTAACAAATTTAATAGGCATTTTATTTAATGCATACATTAATAATAAGAAAACTAAAAATATATTCTCTTTATTTAAAAAATATTAAATATGTCATTATTTGAACAAACATATGGTAAACATTAGTCTAATTTAATAATGAATTTCTTTAATATCATACCTATAAACACATCCCAATTATCAGGAAAACTATCGCAACCACTCTTACAATCAGTTATGCCATTATAATATTCTAACTTTAATATCCATTTAATATTATTAAAATTTTTCCAATTACCATAATGACCTGCCCATAAATTAACTTTGTTATTCTTTATAGCAGATAATAACTCATAAACAACAGAATCATCAATCATTTCCTCTTTAACTAATATATAATTTTTTATAAAAAAGTAAGTTGGTTCATTATATAGATCAAATATATACTTTTTTCTACTTGTTTTAGTTTCAATAACTAATGTAACTTTTCTTATATCAACAGTTGCTAGATTTCTTATGGAGCAAAACTTTTTATCACAATCAACACAATATCTATTATCCAATTTAGCATATTTTATTTTTTCCCCATCAAAGTCATATTTTTCAAATCTAACCTTAGGCATAAATATAGTACCTTCTTTTAAGTATTTACTATAATCAATTTTTTTATTTTTCTTTTTATTAACACCTCTATAAGCATAAGATATCTTTAAAACATTTCTACCATTACAATATGGGCAATTAATTTCTGCCATATTTATACACTACTTTCTGCAATCATTATTTAAGTATAGTGTGCTTATTTTCTCCCCATACCTAGGATAGCGGAGTAATTATGGGAGAATTCTTAGTCAGTAAAGAAGGTATTGGATATTTAATTATATATGGAACTCAAGTATTTAATTTAAGTTTAGTTATGGCAGGAATCTTAATATTAGTTATAATTTCTTATATACTCTATAAAATAATTATCTTTATCGAAAGTAAATTGATTAAAAAATTCTAGTGTTTAATTACTAGAATTTTTGTTATACAATATTATTTTTATTATAAATATAACACAAATGATTTTCAGAAAATCCAGTTGCAAATTCATTTCAATTACATCCAACAAATTTAAATCTACGTTTTTTTAATTATATTTTTTAATTATCTTAAAACAATTTTAGGTATTGTTATTTATCTAATTCTAATTTTCTAATACATATATTTAAAGGTTGTAAATTCGAGGCCTTTAAAATTTTCATTATGGATACTTCCTAAATAAACTATTACATCCTTATTCCTCATTCAAGTATGTATAGGAATTTTGGGTTCCTCTAGGATTTGCATATCTAACTAAATCAGTTAAATATCTAGTCAGTATTATTAATTGTTCTTTTCTATGTAGGTTTGGCAAACATAAGTGACAAACCTACAGATTTTTTAGAAAATTAAATTTAATTAATATTTACATTTTACTTTTTCTTTGTTATAATTTATGAAGAATAAAGGGCGTGATTTAAAATGAAGATGTTGTCAACTGAAGTAAGGACATTACTTGATAAATTATATAATCTTCGTGGTGAAGATAGTGTTATTCTAACTAAAATGACTAAAGAAAGAGAAGATGCTATCGAAACTCAAGAAAGAACTAAAAACGAAAAAGAAGTCCTTATTAAGGAAATTGAAAATTTAACTGCAGAAGAAAAGACTTTAGCTGAAGAAGGCGAAAAATTAACGTCAGTTTTAAGTAGCATTAATAAAAATGATTTTGCTACGGTTTTAGATCGATTAAAAATAGATTTTGATCCGGACGTTATAAATGAAAAAGTTAATAAAATGTTGCCAGATACAATTGCTAAAGTAGTGGCAGAAAACAAAAAGGCTTCTGAAAAATTAGAAAGTGTCGAAGCTGAGATGAACAATGCTATAACCAAGGTTGAAGAATTGGGTATTAGAAAAGATGAAGCATTAAGTAATCAAGCTAAGTTAAATGAATATTTTGATTTAGCTCTAGCAGGTAATATCAATATAACTCGTGATGAAATAACTTCTCTTTTAGAAAAATTTGACTTCACGGAAAATGAACAAAGAGAAGCCGCTAAAATATTGATGTTCCCAGAAGATGCTTTATATGAATATGATGCTTCGTACAAAAGCGGAGATAAAGCATCAGGAAAAACTATAACTGAAGTTTTAGTAGAAGCTAAAAAAGAATCAACTGCAGTACAACCTGAAGCAAAAGTTGAAGAAAGTGAATCTATTAGTGACCTAGAACCAATTAAAGCTAGTGCTGATAGCGAACCAATATTAGAAGATATTTTTAATAAAGTAATTGAAGAAAATATACCAGTTGAACCAACGCCACAAGTTGAAAATTCATCTGCTCCAATATTTGCTGATCCAACTCCAATAGTTGAAGATAAACAAAGTGAAAAAGAAAAACTATATGAAGTAATGCGTGAAAGTGGATTAGATCCAGAAGATTATAATGCAAAATCAATTGAAAAATTATTAACAAATTATAATGCAGATACATTAAAGAATAATGTGGCGGAATTAAAAAATAAAAATATTGATTTAAAAATACTACGTGAAAATATCGAAATTTTATATGATTTAGAATTAGCACAAAAAATTGATAAATTATTGGCTTTAGGTAAAGAAGCGAGAGACATAAGTCTCATGCCAAACGTTTTGGTTAAATATGACTTAAAGGGGTTAAATAATACAATTAATGTTTTACAAATTAGTGGGTTAGATCCTAAAAAAGTACCTCTAATGGCATATTAGAAAGGATGAGATTATGGAACAAAAAGTAATTGATTTAACGAAAAGACTTGAAAAAAAATATAAAGACCAAGACAAAGAACAAACTTATAAGTTTAGTGCTTCGCTAGTTCTTGCCAATCCTGAGTCATTAGATGTTTTGGAAAAGCATAATGTTACAATAAAAAAGCCTTCACAAACCATAGTGCTTACTATTGAACCTCAAGAACTTGAAAGACAATTGAAACTAGCAGAAGAAATGGGATTTATTGCTGCATATCAACAAAATCCTCGTCATTTAACTCAACCAATAGAAATGGTTATAAAAAGAATGGCTAAATCTGATGCTGTTGGTGTAACTTATAAAAATGAAAAAGGAACGTATGCATCATTTATATTTAGTCAAAGGGCATTTGACTATGTAATGACTCAAGCAGAAAATGCCAAAGAACAAACTCCCAGTGAACCCCAAATAGAAGGCAATTTAAATCTTGAAGAAGCTAAAGAAGATGCTTTGCACGTTTTAGAAGCGTTTGCACTTGAAGATAAAAAAGAAGAAATTAATGAAAGAATAGATTCTATTGCTGATAAGGGGTTAAGCGAAAAAGAAATGTTAATTGAAGCATTTAAAATTATAAATGGTGATGAAAACTTATTAATCAGCAAGATTGATGAAGTATTAGCCCAAAAAGAAGAAAAGAAAAGAGGGATAGTGGCATGAATTTCCTAGAAAAATATGGTTTTGTTAAAGAAGATATTGATGAATTTATGAATAATACTCCCAAAAAGATGATTGATGAGTTAGAAAAACATTCACAATTAGTAGAAACAAATCTTCAATACTTAAAAAATTTAGGAACAGAAGTGTATAAAGAAATTTTTATAAATTATCCGGATATGTTTTTGTTAGATGCTAGTACTTTTGAAAATAGATTTTCACAATATGAAGCAGACGAATTACTTAAAAGTCTAAATAACAATTTTAAAGTAGTTGAGTATTTGTAAAAGGAATAGTTCAAATTGGCTATTCCTTTTCTATTCTATATAAATTAATTGTAGGTTTATTAAATAATCGGAAATTAATATTATTATCAGTACCTAAACCAGATGAAACATATAGTTTTGTATTATTAACTTGATATTCATGATCTAAGTATTTTTGGGCACCGTCTTTCTTTATAGCGCCACCAAAGAAAGGAATTCTTATTTGTCCTAATAAAGAGTGACCTGCTAAAACTAAATCAACATTGCTATTAGCAATAGTATCTATATTGTCCGGATTATGAGTTAATACTATATTATAAATCGTATCTAATTCATCTGATATATATAAAGCCTGTTCCAAATTTTGGGGATTAGTTAAACCAGTTAGTTTAATTGGAGTAACATCTTGATAAAAAATATAAGTTGATTGATCATCTAATAATAAAAATCCGCTATCATTAATTATTTCTTTATATAAAGCTAAATTAGCATTATCATTATCTCCGATTATAGCATATTTATACAAAGTACATTCTAAAGAAGAAAGATAAGTTTTTACTTGCGCAATTTCATCTTCACTAATATTATAATCATTAGCAATTAAGTCACCAGTAAAGATTATAATGTCTGGGCTTAATTCATTTATTCTGTTAACTATACTTTCCAAATCTTCAATGTTCTTAGTAGAGCCAAGCAAAACATCTGAAAATTGAACTATTTTAAAACCTTCAAATGAATCTGGTAAATCTGCAATGGATACTGCATCTTCGACGACTTTAAAACCACTAGTGTTGATAAATCGTGAATATACAAACATAGAGACAATTAGTATTATTAACACTAAGAAAAATTTCTTCATTAATCCTCCAATTTTTTGATATCCTTAATAAATAATATCACAAATACTATTTTGAGGCAATTTATAATTGAAAAAAAAGCATATATATGTTAAACTAAATCATAGGTAGGTGTCGAAATGTCTAAAAATAAGTACATATTATTTTTGTTAATGATTTTTGCTTTATTTGCATCTCCTGTTAAGGCTGCGACTTGTAGTTATGAAGAACGAGCGGAGCTAAACAGTGAAATATCAAATATTACAGCGAGTTATGAACTTTTAACTCGGTTTGAACCAACGGAAAATGTTCCGGATGAAATATTGGGTACTCCTGAGGAAGAAAATTATCAAATGGAAATTGATTATTTTCAAATCAATGTATTAAATTTAACTGAAAATACTTATGCTGTAATCACTAATGACTACAATAGTGACAGATATATTTATAATTATGAAGACACAACCAATGGCAATATAGCATTGACTTGGGACAACATAATGAATATAGTTGAATTTACTATTGAAATATATACATCTGATAATACAACTTGCGAAGGAACCTTATTAAGGACTCTAACTGTACGAATTCCAAGATATAATTCTTATGCAAGACTAGCTATGTGTGATAGTTTAAATGATTATTATTTGTGTCAAGAATATGTTACGTTTGATGAAATAAGTTTTGGAACTTTTGAAGAAAGAGTTAGAAATGAAATAGAACGAAGAGAAACAGAGGCTTTGAAAGAAGAGGAAGAAGAAAATGGAATTTTAGATTTTCTTTCGCAACATCGAACAGGAATAATTATTGGAGTAATAATAGTAATAGTTATCGCCGGGGGAACGGTTGTTATAATTAAAATTAAACGTAGGAGAGAGATAATATGAAAAAGATGATTAAAATTTTATTAATAGTATTTATTTGCACATTAGGTATTAATGTAGCAAATGCTGCAGAGTTTCAAGAAGGAGATACTTTTAGAATAAACAAAGCAGAACAAAACGTTGCTGTTGATGGCCTAGAAATATATTCTGGCTCTACATCAAAAGGTAGCTACAAAAACCACATTTACCAACTTAATCCAACAAATGGAGGTAGCTCAGTAATAGGTTATTGTTTAGACCCAAACTCCAACTGGGGAGGAGTATACGAAGTAACTCGGGTGTTAGGAACCGATGGCGGAGCTTTAGTTCGTGGTCATGACACAGGCTTATTGCAAATAATGAGTTTAGGATATAATTCTAGTAATACATCTGGCTATGGTGTAAGTGGAGATAATTTCTATCATGCTACTAACATTGCCATGAGAGCATTTACAATGGGACTATATAATTGGGGCGAAAGTGCTGATGACAGTTTAGCAAAATCCTCAGCGATAGCTAAGCTTGGAGCTCAATGGGCCGCAGAATATGCAGAATATTCAAACATAGCAACTCAAAATAACACTATAAAATGTATTAATTCAGATGACTATGAAGCATGTTATTTAGGTGCCTTGGAAAAAACTTATGCATGGTATGATCCAAATGCAGAATTTAGAGCTACTAGTGAAACTGCTAAAAGTGTTTTAGCAGCAGCTAAAAGTTTGTTTTTAGAAGGCGTTAAGGCAGCTGCTGATTATGTTGAAAGCGGTTCAACAGTAGGTGAAATAACTTATACTATAGGTAATGCCGTTCAAGATGAAAGAACAGAAGACACTGTTAAAGAACATATCATTATTGATTTTACAGTAACAAATTATGATGAAGAAGCAGAAATTTCAGGCTTTAGTGTAAATCCAACAACTAATAATGCTGGAATAACAATAGATTCATTAGAATATTCACTAGATGGTACCAATTATTCTCCGTTAACTTCAGATATTAATATAATAGAATTGTTAGAAGCTGAAAACGGATTAGTAAGTGGAACATTTAAAGTAAGAATTAATATAACTAAAATTGTTAATGATGATTGTTCAAACATGAATTTCACATTAAATTATAAATATATGGATCCAAATAAAGATGTACAAGGAGCTAGGTTAGAATCACAAACAAATGCTAATTTTCAAAGATTTACTGCTTTTATAGCATTACCTGGCGAAGATAATTATACCGATGCATCTATTCCATTAACAGTAACATGTGCTAATATGGTATGTGAAACAAAAGTATCTGTGCCAATTTGTAGTGATGATGAAAATGAAGCAATTTCTGAAATAACTGCTCCAGAAAATATTAAAAAATGTATTCTAGATAATGTAGATGATGCACTAAATACATATCAATTATCTGAAGAAAATGGTGGTATTTCTAATGATTATTGTCAAGTGTTCTGTAAAGAAGATTATAAAGATGTTATCGACGACGGAATTCCTGGAGGTATAAAGTTAAATCCTGTTGTTGAAGACATAGAATGTGGTGGATTTTTCCAATTAACATCTCATGTCGAGGGTAAAAAAGATTGTTATACCGGTGGACAGACCGAGGATAAAAGTATTAATAAAGAAAAGTTCTTACAAGATATTCAAAACGTTCAATCAGCTATGATACTTGCTCAAGGTTGGAAAGAAGCAATAGAGGATATTAGTGACGAATTTAATTTTGAAAGTAATTACTTCGATTATACGGAATATACTTGTGAATATGATGAAACACTTTTATGTTATGATTTTATCTTTGATATTGGTAGTATGAATTTAATTCAACCAATTGAACCAGATGCTGAAGATTATCAAGTAGATTATGACAGATCTAACTTCCCATTGAATCTTCAAGAAGATGAAGACGACGCATATTATGAAATTTCAGAAGATGATTTTGATAGCACTTATGATATTGCGTTAAAAGATTATATAGAACAAGCAATTGATGGAATCAATGCTATAATGCAAGACCAAATGAGTGAATACGGACTTGGTAAAGTAAGCGATTATGAAGAAGCTATGAAAATAGCAGAAGAAAAAATGACTCAAATCATTGAGGATTATAATGGCTGTACTGCTGCTTGGTCAATGGAATTCCCATTTGAACAAAAGTTAAAATATTACTATAGTGAATATCAAGGAGAAGAAGAATTTACAACATATTATGATATGATTTCAGAAGCTGGAAAAGAAGATTTGAATTTCCTTGAAGCTGTAGAAGATAGTTTAATAGAAGAAAGTGAAATTGAATTTTGTACAGGTACAACTGATGATGAATATGTTTGTGAAGATGGTTCTCATATATATGATGGATCTACTGAATTTAATATCGGAGATTATAATGTAATAAATGAACTAGAAGGAGAAGTATATACTTCCCGAACATTAACAATCTGTACAGAAGAAGATGGATGTAGTGATATAGAAATACCTATATCAGATGCAACATTTGTTAGAAAGACAATTAAAAAATCTCAAGATTATATTACCCCAACAGTATACTATCAAACTGAACATAATGGACGAATTACTGTTAATAGTGGATATACAGGAAATGCCTTAAAATTAGATGCTTTAATTAATTCGCTACCAGTTTCAACAAAAGCTACAGGTGGTGGAATATTCCGCCTTATGCTTGAAGACCTTGGAGAATTCTATGATACAGGTGAACTAGGTAGA
Source organism: Candidatus Onthocola stercoravium (assembly GCA_018711775.1). GTDB lineage: Bacteria > Bacillota_I > Bacilli_A > RF39 > UBA660 > Onthocola_B > Onthocola_B stercoravium. The sequence goes on from DVHV01000067.1 coordinate 9,573, forward strand.
TTAATTGATTTTGAAGGAGACAACGAAGAAAGTAGTGTTGCATATAAATTAGGAAAAGATGGTATTGAAACTTTTGATGGAAATTATGTATGTCATTATTATTCTCCGTGTCGTCCATCTGATTGTCCAAATTGTGACTTCGTGTGTGAAGGAGAAGATTGTGAATGGGTAGAATGTCCAAACTGTGATTTCGAATGTATTAACTGTATCTTCAATTTCGACGAACTTCAAATAATATTCAAACCGATTTCACCATCAAATGTAACTTCTGCTGATAGAGAATACGGTTATAACTGGGATGTAAATACGACGCTTGCAGCATTGCAGTTATTACGTGATAAAGCAACTGTTACAATAAGTGAAATTGAAGAAGAAAATGAAACAATATTTGATAAAACTGAAGGTGAAGATGCAGCATTAGACTTCAGTATTAGAATGACTGCTGATGTTATAAATTCACTAAAAGCATACAATGATGAAGTAGAAGATATAGGAGGATATGCAAATGATTCATTGACATGTTATTCTGCTGAAATTGATGGAAAAGAATATGCTAATATCTTCTGCTATAGTGATGTAATAGATGAATTGATAGATGAATATCCAAATCAAATTACAGTTAGCAATAGAACACCAGCGACTGGTAGAACTGATTCGAATGCCAACTCTAATAATTATTGGGAATTATGGTCAGACTGGACAGAACCAGCTCGTGATATAAATGGTCAATACTCAGTAATTGGAGGTCCATCATGGAAGTAGGGGTGAATAGTTAATGAAAAATGCTTTGTGGGGATACTGGTTAGTATTACTTGGAATATTTATAGTAGTTATCATGTTGTTAGTACAAAATTTAACAACTTCAAGTACACAAGATTACTATTTATTAAAAGAAATAACAGAAGCTGCTCTTGTTGATGCAGTAGACTATTCCTACTACCGGACATTTGGAGAAATAAAAATTAATAAAGAAAAATTTTATGAAAGTTTTTTAAGAAGATTTTCCGAAAATGCATCAACTACAACTACCTATACTGTTAGTTTTTACGGAGTATATGAAGCTCCTCCAAAAGTAAGTGTAGAAATTAAAAGTAAATCGAATACTTTCAATGTTATGGGAGATTCCGAATCATTCGATATGGTAGACAGAATTAATGCAATAATTGAAGGAAATACATTAAGCTAATAAAAATGGAGGAATAAAATGGGAAATCTAATAAACACATTTAAAAAATTCTTTACCAATAAGACTACTGTTACCATATTGGGAGTAGTTGTTGGGATTGCAGTGCTATTTGGCTTTTATACATATAGAGTAAATAGCGCTGTAAATCCTCAAAGTGTACCTGTTGCTAATAGAGCAATTGCAGCAACTGAAGAAATAACATCTGCTGATATTGAAATGGTCGAAATTGGAAGTGAATTTTTAAATGGCGCTGATGTCATTACGAACATTAATGACATAGTGGGAAAACATGTTAATACAGGAACATCTATTCCTGAAGGTGGAATGTTTTATACAAGCCAAGTAGTTGAAAAAGAAGAACTTCCAAATTCAATATTTGACGAAATACCTAATGGTTATACTATATATCAACTACGAGTTAATAATGAAAGTACATATGCTAATTCGATATTTCCTGGGGATAGAATTGATCTATGGATGACTACTAGACAAGATGATTTAATATATTTTGGAGAATTTATATCTGGTATTGAAGTATTAGCTGTAAGAGATAATGACGGTGAAAATGTATTTGATGTTACTAGCGGAAAAAATCCGGCTTGGCTACTATTTGCAGTGCCAACAGAAATGTATCGGTATTTAAAAGTAGCAGAGTTTCTAGATATTAGCATAACTCCTGTTCCGAGAAATACTAACTATAATAGTGATGTAGGTTCTACGGAAATCTCTAATACTGAATTATTAGGAATGATTCAAGCTCGCATTCTTGATATGGGTGGAGAATATTAAGGAGGATTTAATGGCAAATTTAATACAAAATATAAAAAATATATTACTAAATAGAAATACAGTAACAATATTAGCAGTACTAGCGGGGGTCGTATTATTGTGGTTCTTCTATAATATGACTCTAGACAATGCTGTAAATCCTCAAAGAGTGCCTGTTGCAACTAGGACAATTACTGCTAAAGAAATGATTACTGCTGAAGACTTTGAATATGTTGAAGTGAGTGGAGAATTTTTACACAATGCCAATATAATTACAAATTCTAATGAGCTTGTTGGATACTATGTAAAAAATGAAACATCAATTACACAAGGAGCAATGTTTTATCGAGAACAAGTAGTTGAAAGAAGTGAGTTGCAAGAAAGAGAACAAGAAACTTTACCTGATGGTTATACCATTTATTGGTTAGAAGTTGATAATAATACCACTTATGCTAATTCAATTTATCCTGGAGACAAGATAGATTTATGGTTAAGAGCAGAAGTAGATAATAATATAGTTTATGATGAATTCATTAATAGTATTGAAGTAGTTTCTATAAAAGATTCTAGTGGGCAAAATGTATTTGATGCTGAAAGCTCCGGAGAACCAGCTATCTTATCATTTGCTGTAACTTTCGAAATGTTCGAATATTTACATTTAATAGAAGATATTCCTGATATGGATTTATTTCCAGTTCCAAGAAATGAATTATACACTACTGAAGGTGCAGAAGTATCATATTCAAATGATCGACTAAAAGATTTAATTAATAATTATGCTGGATTTACTCCAGGAAGTCAAACACAATAAAAAGAATTTAAGAGGTGACAAATCGTGAATGATGCTATATTTTCACAAATTGATTTTGGACCTTTAAAAGAGTTTTTAGAGGAAGATAATATAACCGACGTATCATATTCTAATGGTGGTCAAGTGTGGCTAAAAACTCTTGATAAAGGTGTTTATCGGGTTGATAGACCAGAAATTAATAATGCTTTAATGGAAAAGCTTGCTTTTCAATGCTCTAATGTCATGGGAAAAACTTTTAACATGGCGCATCCATTTCTAGATGCTGAATCTGCTGAACTTCGTCTTAACTTTGTTCATGAATCAATAGCTACTAATGGAATAGCTTGTGTTATTCGTAAGACGCCTGCCAAAATCCGTCTTAATAAAGATAAGCTTATTAATGAACAATACGTTACAGAAGATTTACATGATTTTTTAATGACTTGTGTAGAAGGACATTGCAATATAATTGTTAGTGGTGAAACCGGGTCTGGTAAAACTGAACTTGTTAAATATTTAGCAAGCCACACTAGAGAAAATGAAAAAATAATCACAATTGAAGATACACTAGAATTGCACTTGGATAGAATTTTTCCTCATCGCGATATTGTAGCTATGAAAACTAATAATATTGCATCATATTCTGATGTACTTGTAACCTGCATGCGGCAAAATCCTCGGTGGATTTTACTATCCGAAGTCCGTTCAGCAGAAGCTGTAACTGCTGTTCGTAACTCAATATCTTCAGGACATAACATTATATCGACAATCCACTCTGATAGAGCCTACAATATTCCAATGCGTATGTACAGTTTGCTAGAAAGCAGTCAAGATATTGCTCAATTCCTTACATCAATTCATAGATATGTTCAAATTGGAATACATGTAAAAGGATATATGAGTAAAGAACTAGGTAGATTTCAAAGAGAAATAATCGAAGTTGTTGAATTTTACGTTAACGAAAACAATGAAGCTAAAGCTAACATAATTTTCAAAAAAAGTTTAGACGGTAAATATACCTTTAATAATCCTACAAAGTATTTAATAGATTACCTTGGAGTACAAGGTGTAGAAATGAAACAAGATTATTTTGAAAAATCGAAATTATCAGCAACAGAAGAGCCATTATCTGAAAGTAGTGTTGAAAGTCTATAATAGAAAGGAGTAAAAATGGGAACTTTTACAGAATTAATCATATTACTTATAATTGCTATATTTGTAATTATTTATCGTAGAAATCCCGGAGAAAATGTTTATAAATTTGTTGCGGGAAATGCAACTAAAATGTATGACAAATATGCTCCGTATTCCTTTAAAATGGTTAGAGAAAAAGCAATTGAATTAGGCCAAGAATATAATGCTAGACAATATTTAACTCAAGTTGTGTTATTCGGTGGAATAGCAGCAATAATTGGTTACTTCTACTTTTATAGTATTATAATAGCAGCTTTTTATGCTATTATAGCCATTGCTTTTATACCATATTTAGCTTACTTAAGATGTCAAAGAATTTATAGTGAATACATCTTTGAACAAATTCAAACTTATACTACTAACGTAATAATGGAATTTAATACAACTCAAAGTTTTGTTAAAGCACTTGAAGGGGTTAGAGATTCTGGTATTCTTGAAAATCCAGTATTAGAAGATGTGAAAAAAATGATAGATATGTCATATCAAAACGGAACAATTGATGAATCTATTCAATATTTTAATGATAAATATCCATATTATATGGTAAAAAATATGCATCAATTATTTTTACAAATAACTAAAGAAGGTGCTCGTGATTCTGGACAAGCACTTGAAAATATGTCATTAGATATCGACTCCTTAGTTGAAGGTGTATATCGTGACCAAATGGATCGTAAAAATTTCCATGGACGATTCATTCGCTTTGGATTAATTCTTTATTTATTAGTAATAGTTTTAAGATATATGCTTGGTGAAGAAAATTATATTGAACTATTAGAAATGTGGTATGTTCAATTAATCCTTCATGCAGTTGTTATAATAAATGCGTTTTTCCTATTAACTGGTGAAAAATATTATAATGAAGATGTGGGGGTTGAATAATGCAAATAGAAATCGTAATAATCGCTATCATTGTCTTTTTAATTATGACTTTAGGAGGACAAATAAACATTAATCAAATGATTAGTGATAATCAAATGCTTTTCTTAAGATTAAAGGAAAGCGACTGGGATTTCTTTGTTAGGGCTAAATATGGTAACAATATAAATCCCGATGTTTTATTCAATAAAAGAATAAAAAATGCCTTAATAATTATGGTTTTAGCATTTTTCTTTATGATAAGAGATTTGAATGCAGTTAAGGTTTTGATTATATTTGTAATAGGTATTTTCGTATTTAAAATGCCTTACAATGATATTAAAAAATTCTACAATCAACATATGCATCAAATAGATGCTATGTTACCGCATTATTTAAAAAATTTAGAAATATTAATTCAACACTATACTGTCCCAGTAGCAATTGGTAAATCAATGGCAGAAGCTCCAGAAATATTTAAAGAAGGATTGCAAGAAATGATAGATGCAATAAACTCTGGAGATGATACAATTGAACCATATATGGAATTTGCTAGGAAATATCCTGTTCGTGATTCTATGCGTATGATGCGTCTTTTGTATCGTTTAAGTTTAGGACGTCAAGAAAGAAAACAAGAACAAATTTTAACATTTTCAAGATCAATATCTAGTTTACAACAAAAAGCAAGAGAAACAAGATATAAAAATAGACTTGAAAAAATGGAAAATAAAACTATGAGCATGCTTATAACAACTGGTATCGGAGTTATGATTCTTCTAATACTAGCTGTAATTCAATTAATGAATGTATAATTTGTCAATAAATAGCAATAAAAAATTGATATTTCAAAAAAAATAAGGTATAATAAATTTATGAATAAGGAGGAATTTAATTTATGAAGGAAGCGACTGGAGAACTAAATATGACTGTTGTAACTGTAGTTGCTATAGCAGCAGTTGCGGCATTCTTCTATGCCTTTGTTTGGCCAGCTATTCAAAGTAGTATTGAATCAAATACTAGATGTGCTGCGGCTCAAAATTGTCAATGTAGTGGTGATGAATGTGAATGTCAATATCTTGATCCAGAAACCAATCAATATGTAGATATAACATGTCCAAACAATGATACAACTGGTTCAAATATTGATTAATAATCTAGTAAAAAGAGAGGTAATAATTAATGAAAGAGGCAACCGGGGAATTAAATATGGCAGTTGTTGTTGCGATAGCAATTGGTATCTTGGCTGTCTTTTTTTTCAGTTATATATGGCCAATTTTGGATGGGAATTTTGAACGAAATGCCCAATGTGATAAAGCAGCATGCAATTGTAGTGAAGAAACTAGGGTAGTTGAAAATGGGGTTGAATATTGTACAGAATGTTCCATTGATGGAGAAATAGTTCCTGATATGAAATGCGTTTATAAAGGATAGTGAGGTAAAGTGAGAGAATCAATTAGTGTAACAACGATTTTTCAAATTGTAATTCTATTTATTTTATTGTTTACTGCGATAATGTGTTTAACCATTAATAACTCTAATGCTTTTGGGGTAAAGGATGAAATCGTTAATATAATTGAAATGAATAATGGTGATTATTTAAGTGATGATAACTATAGTTTAAGCGAAGAAATAGTAGAATCAATATCTGCTGCATCTTATAGAACTACAGGTATATGTGAAGAAGGTTACAGCGGCTTTGAAAGAAATGGCCAACCAGTAGGTAATGGTGAAAGAGCTTCGGTTTGCATAAAGGAAGTTAATGTAACTGAAGGAATTGATAAATATTTATCAGATGAACTAGGTAGTAACACTGTTGCTCAAGATGAATTTGTTAATGGAAGCTATTTTCAAATTATTTTATTCTATCAACTAGATTTACCAGTAATTAGACAAGTTTACAATTTCCAAACCAAAGGTGAAACTAGAATAATTTATTTGGAAGAAAGAAGTACCAATGCCTCTAATGCTCCAAGTTCTGGTGGAAGTGGTTCAAGAGATGATAATAGTAATAACAATAATAGTAG
>DVHV01000068.1 GCA_018711775.1 Candidatus Onthocola stercoravium
TACTTTTGTTGACCGCAATGCCTTTATTATATAATATAAGTAATAAACTTTTTTTAGCACTTATTCTTTGTTTATTACTTTACTTATTAGTTGGTTTGATTACTAGCAAAATAATATATAAAAAGGCTTATGCTAATATTGAATTAGAGGCTGAATTCAATAATATACTCTTAGAAAACATTAATATGCTTAATAGTATTAAAAATTTAAATGTTACAAAGAGACATCTACAAAAAATAGAAAATAGTCTAGTTAATTTTGTATATGATGGATTTAATTTTGGAAAATTTATAAATCGAGAAATGCTTATTAAAAACGCGATAAATGACATTGGATTTTTCATTATAAATACCTGGGGGTTTTATTTGATCTTTAAAGGAAATCTTGAAGTAACATCTCTCATTACATTTAATACTATTTTAGGTCTTATATTAGAACCTATTAAAAACTGTATAGATAGCCTACCAAAATATAATTTTGTAAAAGCCAGCTTTTCCAAAATAAATGATTTTCTTAGTTTAAATAAGGAAATACTTGGTGAAAAAAATAAGTTAATTAACAATGGAATAGTCATTAAGAATTTAACGTATTCTTATGATAATATAACAAACATATTTAAAAAATTTAATTTAACCATTTTTCCTGGAACATTTGTTAATCTGAAAGGTAAAAGTGGCAGTGGCAAATCGACACTATGTAAAATGTTTGATAAATATATTATTGATTATAGTGGGCATATATTTATTGGTAATCGAAATATTAAAGATTTAAGTATTAATACCATAAGAAGTAATATTACTTATGTCAGTCAAAATGAATGTATATTTACTGGAAGTATAAAAGAAAACATTTTATTAAATAGAGAAATAACTGATGATGCATTTTATGAAGTTTGTCAAATATGTTTAGTAGAAGAAATTGTCAATAAAAAACCATTTAGGTATGCAACTGGTATAAATAATGATTCTACAAATATTTCTGGAGGTGAAAAACAAAGAATTATTTTAGCAAGAGCATTATTAAATGATTTTGAAATACTTATTTTAGATGAGGCCTTAAGTGAAGTTGACTACAACACAGAAAAGCATATTATTAAAAATTTAAAGAAAAAGTATCCTACTAAGACAATTATTTATATTACTCATAAAAATCATGACTATCTATTTGATTATGTTATAAATCTAGGAGGTTCTAATGAATTATGAAGAACTTTTAAATATTCCTTATAAACCTTGGAAATTACTTATAACTATGACAATCATTATAATAATATGTGGTTTAATAATTATAAATATTGAAATTTATGATGTATATAATACTTATGCTTATTATAAAGAAGGAAATATAGTTTTAAATATACCAATTAATTACTCTGATACAATCTTAAATGGGGAATATTTTAAAATAGATGATGAAAAGTCTGATTTAGAAGTCTTATATGTGAGTGATATATTAATTGATACTGATACATTAGTTAATTATCAAGAGGTTATTGTGGCTTCTTCAAAGAATTATCCTGAAAATTTAATAATCAATATTAGTATTTATTATAATAAAGAAAAAGTGCTCGATAAAATAAAGAAATTATTATAGGGAGGTAGATAATGTTTTGGAAGTATATCTTGAATTTGATAACTAAATTTATATATCCAATTTAAAGGAGGTATTATGGATATTTTAAGTAAAGAAGAATTAGGAAATATAAACGGGGGAGGTAAGGCAGTATGGTTCTTTCTAGGTGGTCTTGTATTATTTGCCCTTGGTGTATTTTGTGGATTTTTTGAAAAATAGTAATGGAGGTAGTAAGATATGAAGTTGGAAAATAAAGAGTTAGCAACTGTTGTAGGAGGAGCAATAACAGCATCTTTCTTGACGGCGGTTTTAAATATTGGCAAAACTATTTTTGATATAGGATGTCAAATAGGAAAGAATATACGTAAGCTTATTTTTGGCTAAAAATTTGGAAAAAGTGTTGAAATGCTTAGGTCCTGATGTTATAATAATAACGAATTAACAGAAGGGAGGGCTGAATAATGACAAAAGTAGTGGTTCAAAATGGTAATATAGATTTAGCATTAAAAAAGTTCAAAACAAAAGTTGCACGTAGTGGAGTCCCTTCTGAACTAAAGAAAAGAAAACACTATGAAAAACCTGGTGTTAGAAGAAGAAATGAAATTAAAGAAGGAATTAAAAATTCTCACAAAAAGAATCGGGGCTAATAATGAATAATAAAATTAATGAAGACTTAAAAAGTGCAATGAAAGAAAAAGATACTTTTAAACTATCAGTACTTCGAATGTTAAAAAGTGCTTTGCAAATGGAACAAATTGCTAAAAAACACGAACTTAGCGATACTGAAGTAGCAAGTGTCATAAAAAAACAAGTAAAGGTAAGAAAAGATTCAGTTGAAGAATATAAAAAGTATGGTAAAGATGATTCAGTTAAGGATTTAGAACAAGAAATAGCAATTTTAGAAAACTATTTACCAGAAGAAATGTCACAAGCTGAAATTGAAGCAGTAATTAATTCTGTATTTGAAACTGTTAAACCAACTAGTATGAAAGATATGGGATTAGTTATGAAAAATGTTAATGAGTTACTTGCCGATAAAAACGCTGATATGTCATTAGTTAGCAAGTTAGTTAAAGAAAAACTAAGTAATATGTAATCTCAATCCTTGTGATTGAGATTTTTAAATGAAGGAGGAGTATATTGAAAAATAAAATATTAATATTTTCCCATTTAAGTGATATTGATGGAATGGGAGGAGTAGTACTTGCCAAACTTGCTTTTGGTGATGTCGATTTCGTTTTGTGCGAAACATTTAATTTACTAGATAAAATTAAAGAAAAGATTGCTGATCAATCAATTTATGAATATGATCAAATTTTTATTACAGATATGTGGTTAGAAGATCCCGAAGTTATTTGGCAAGACCCTAAATTAAAAGATAAAGTATTAGTGTTTGATCATCATGAATCATCTTTAGCAATACTAGAAAATAAAACTTATGATTTTATTACGATAAGAATTAAAGATGAACTCGGTAGATGTTCGGGGACTTCTTTATTTTATCAATATTTAGTTAATAATAATTTATTGCAACCGCATGCTAGTATTAATACTTTTGTTGAACTAACAAGACTTTATGATACTTGGGAGTGGGTAACAGTTAAAAATGAACCAATGGCTCGTAATTTAACAACGCTTTTTAATGCAGTAGGAGCAAACGTCTATATAGATTTAATGTTTGATAAATTAGATGTTAGACCAAATGAGTTTACTTTTAGTGATTTAGAGTTATCTTTGATTAATAATAAAAACAAACAAATAAAAGATAAACTTCAAAGCTATGCGAAGAATATTATTTATCGAAATGTTTTGGGGTTGAAAGCAGGTATTGTATTTATCGATTATGAATATCGTAATGATTTTGCGCAATATTTAAGAGATAATCAATTTCCAATGGATTTTGTAATGATGATATCGATGGATAACGGAACTATATCATATCGTTATGTTACTGCAGGAATAAAAGTTTTACCTATTGCTGAACATTTTGGGGGTAAAGGTCATGATTATGCCGCAAGTAGTCCAATTAGTCATGAAACAAAGGAAGATATAATAGATATTATTTGTAAACGTAAAAGAACTAAAAAATAGATAATAGCCAAAATAAACTTAAAGTGATATAATACTCTTCATTAAGGAGAGTATTTTATGTTCGAAAAAGATATAACTATGCTTGTAAATGTAACTGATGATATATATGATACTTACTTAGCATTAATAAATTTAGAAATGGCTAATAACAAAAATAGTGAAAAATATGAAAACTTATTAGAAAGTTTAAAGCAAGAAATATCTATTTTTAATAGTATATTAAACAGAATATCACTTGATTATCATATGTCTTTAGATGTCTATAATTATCTAATTTCTTTAGACAGATTTAAATCTCTTTCTATAGTAAATAAAAAATTAAGTTTAAGCTTTACTACCAAAATTGAACAAAGAGATGAAATGGTGTTAGCTTATATAAAAAATCGTATATATCAAAAACTATTACAAGATGCCGATTATACTTTAGCTACAGAGAAAAGTATTCCTGAAGAAATGAAAGATGACGCAATAATTGGAGAAGTAAAAAAAGTTTTGGAGTTTAAAAATGAATATCAATACTCAATTATAAATGATATTTATATGTTATTTTTAGCAATAATTGCCAAAAAGAAAAATATAATACTTAATCATCAAGATGTTTTAGATAAATTTACCAAAATTAAATACAGTTATGGTTTTATCTTACCTGTTTTAGAAGAAAATTTAATTAATAACAATTTTGAAGTTGATACTAAACCTTATATTGTTCATCACACTGTCGCTAGTTTCTATCGCCTATCAGAAAAAAGTTTTGCTTCTAGTAAAAAAGCAATTGTTTTAAGCACTATTGTTGGAAATATTGGTTTTATCAAATATTTATATGATGCCAATCTTCAAAATCACGAAATGCTAGCCTTAGCCATAAATACTGAAGCAATAATTAGGGCTTGTTTGGTTGTAGCTGATGTAGAAACCAGGGATATAATTTTAAATGTACTTAATTCATTAGCCTCTAGTTTAAGCTTGCAAAGCAGTTATCAAAAAATTACTGCAATATTAAAAAATATTCCTAATAAAATAAATAATGATTTATCTTTAGCTCAAATTGTTAGTATTGGAAGAATATAAATGCACTTAAAAAGATTGAAAAATTTTCAATCTTCTAAAAAGTAAGCATAGTATTCTTCAAAAGTTATATCATTTTCATAAATGTAGGTAGCAATATCTTCTCCGACATAACGGAAGTGCCATGATTCATAACTATAACCAGTTATATCAACTTTATCTTCCGGATACCTTAGAATAAAACCGTATTTATAAGAGTTTTCTGCTAACCATTTTGCTTCAGCACTTTCGGAAAATGTATTTTTATTAGTGTTGGTTTTACTAAATATATCAATAGCAAGTCCTGTTTGATGTTCACTAGATCCAGGTCTTGCTGCAATGCTATCAGCGTAACGTTCACCGCTGGAACTCTTATAACTATTATAAACTGCTTCTTGATCTTCATAAGAACGATATGATGAATTAATCATCAAATAATATCCTTCTTCATTGGCGGCGTTCCACATGTCTAAAAAAGCATTGTAAGCGACTTCACGAACTCTTTGACTTCCGAGTTCTCCCCAAGAATATGTTTGGGAAACATTGACTAAATCATCGGGAGCATAATCACTACTAAGTAAATAATGTTTGTTAACAAGCATTGATGTATCTAGGGATGTATTAGCATCAAATGTTTCTTCATAAAAATCTTTATCTAAATGAATATTTATATTTCTAACAACGTCTTTTAATTCTAAATCAGGAAATTCATTCATATAATCGACATATTCATAGAAGTTTTTATCTAAGTAATATTTTTCATCAAGTAATTTTATAATATTACTATTTTTCTCATTATTAAGTAAATAATCTAAGTCAGCATTATCCTTAAAATTATCTAATATTTTTGTTACTTCTTCATCATTATAACCATGTTCTAAAAGTTTATATTCATATGTTTGATGATACTTATATTCTTGATATTTAGAAATACCAAATACTATGGCGATGATTATTAATATTAATCCTCCGATAACAAAATATACTTGTTTTTTTAATTTCCTTCTGGTAGCCATTTTTAATACCCTCCAATTATCACAATTATATCACTATTTTAGTATTTACAAAATACCTTATTTGTAGTAATATTTATTTAAGGTAGAAGGTGATGCTATGGATAGAAACAAGCAAATATTAGAATTTTGTCCAAATTTTTATAAAATTCTAGAATTTACACCATATGAAGATGATAAAATAAGTGGTAAATTAATAAAGTTGTATCAAAAATATATTTTTGAAATTGACGTCAATAATGAAGAAGATGTTGAGTCTGTTAAACAACTTGACCATGTAATTAGTAAATATATTGATGATTATCTATTTAGAAAAGAAATGCAAAAACAAATAGTTAATATAAAGATAAGAAAAGATGCCAAGGATATTTTAAAAGAAATTATCAAATCGATACTTAAGATATTTGATAATTATGAAGAATATACAACAAGAGTTATTTATATTTCACGGTGGATTTAGCAATACTGTTTAAGTATTGTTTTTATTTGTCATTTTTTTAATTAGTAATAAGACTAATATACTAACCATAAGTATTCCTAAAATTATAGGGAATACCTTATAAATAGCCATAGAGTTATAGAAGTTATTAGCAATAAAGTCATTAACAATTACTAATAATATTAGGACAACTAGGAAAGGAATTAAATTTTTTTTCACATTAATTAATTGTTTAAATTTTAAGGAACTAATAGATAAACAAATAAATATATCAAAGAACCAGCCAGCAGAAACAAAGTTTTCTATGTTTTCAATAAAGTTAAATAGACTTGTTTTTCTTAATACAGAATATTCTGGATAACTATAGATATTAACCATTTCTCCTAAAACGATAGTTATTGATAAAACAACTACAAATATTGTTAGCATACTTATTAGATAATATTTTATATTTTGTTTAAAAGTAATTTTTTCATCAATAGTAGTTAGGAATGGGGAAGTAGAAAGCATTGCAAAAATAACTGCTGTTTTTAATATGTTTTGAGGTTTAGTACTAAATATAGGTAGTAGATTACTAAAATCAAATTCATTAGTTAAAAGAAGTGTTTTAATAATTATCAATACTAAACTTAAAACAAATAATATTTGAGCAACATAAGTTATTTTATTTATATTTTTAGTGTTTAGGAATGTTGCTAAGAATACAAATGGAAGGCAAGAAATTAAGGAAGGAGTAAAGGGAAGAAAATAAGAATAGAGGAATGTTGCTAAAATAATTAGAGCAATAAATATTAAAAAGAGAAGATAAGCAATAAAAATTATGCGAATTAGGATATTTAGAAAACTGGCTTTTTTAATATATTCATGTAATGGAGAATCTATGCTACTACTTACTTTAGAAATAATATAAACTATAGCAATACCTAATAAAGTACCTAAGAAAATAGAAATATAGGCATCTTTACTACTATAAAGGAATAAAGTAGAAATACCACCACCTAGAAATAGACTACGGGATAAAAAATATGAAAGTATACCTTTATTAGTTTTCATCTTGCACCTCGTAAATTAAGCCTTTTTTATTGATATAAAATGCAACATCACTTTCTATATCTAAATTTACCCAGAAATTTTCTTCTTTGATTCTTTTATCTTGATAATAACTTTCTGCTAAAAATAAAATGTCACTTTTATTTTCTTGTAAAATTCTGATAAATTCATCAAGTTTCTTATTGATTAATTTTTGAAAGTCATTATTTAATTTTTCAAGTGTATCTAAATTTCTGATAGTAAAATTTGGTTCATTATCCATTATTTTACCCGCCAAGTTTCCACTTAATGTTATTGTGTTAGTATCAACATCAATTTCTACTTTTCCTTCCCCGATAGCAATGGAAAAATATAAGTAATCATATTCTTTAGAGAATATAGGGCGATAGAAATTGCCACTTAAAATATTATAAATTGTAGCGTATTCATTATCTAATTTGTTTTTAAATTCATATTTATCAAATATAGTCAAACCATCAATTTTAAATTGTTTATCATCTAAAGTAATGTTAGAAAAACATGTGTCTTTACCAAAGGCTAGTGTTTCTTCAATTATTTGGTCAAATGTTTTTAAAACCGAGTTATTACTTGAATAATTAAGACTTTCCAACATATTAATGATGGCTGTACTAGCAATAGGATTTTCATCTGTTGTATTTTCTAATATTTTTTTGGGTTCTGTATCTAATGAAGATAAGACATAGAAATTTTCTCGAAAGTAAGTGCTTCGCGTGAAATAATCAACTATAGTCTCAAACCTGCCATCGACGATATTTTCTCCAAGAATCATGAGTTTTACATGACTATAATTGGCTTGGTCTGATAATAGATCTGCAGTTTCTTCAAGGGCTTTGGCTAAAGATTTATCGCTACTAGTTTTAGTGTAAGTTTTAATTTTGGAAGAATCTTTATCATTTTGATCATTTAATACTTCTAATGTTATTACGTATTCATCATCTTTATAATCAATACCAATTGCTGATATTATTGCTAAATCATTTATTTCTTTATAATCATAACAACCAGTTAGTAAAAATAAGAAAGATATTAGAATTATTTTTTTCACGAGTCCTCCTTTTGTTTGTGCATGTTTTTATGAGTAAATAATGTACTTCTTTTAGTATCTTTATATAAAGGTGTTTTGTAAACCGTGTTATTAAAGTAAGTTTTATTAAATGGAGCAAGGGGGGCAAAGTATGGTTTATTGAAACTAGTAATATTAGTCGTATATACTAAGAAGAATATTATACCTAGTGTTATTCCATATAGGCCAAAGAAACCTGCAAGTAAGATAAGAATAAACCTAAAGAAACGAAGAGAATTATTGATTTCAACGTTACTAAATGTAAGACTCGATATAAAAGTTATAGCAATAACTATAATCGTAATTGGAGAAGCAATACCTGCAGAAACTGATGCCTCACCTAGAACAATGGCACCGAGAATTGATATGGCTGATCCATAATTTGATGGAAACCTTAAGTCACTTTCACGTAATATTTCACAGACACCAAGCATAATGAGCGTTTCAACAATTGTAGGAAATGGTACACCGTTTCGCTGGATTGCAAAATCGACGAGTAAATTGGTTGGAATAGTTTCTTGATTATAGTTCATGATGGCTATATATAATGCCGGAGCAATCATCGATAAAAAGTAGGAAAATAGTCGGAGAATTTTTATGAAATTAACATTTTTACTTTTTGAATAATTATCAATATTGGGATTGATGAAATCGATAAAAAATGCGGGAATAATTAAAACATAGGGAGTAGTATCGATAACTATGGCCATTTTTCCTTCTAAAAGGGCAGTAGCAACCATATCTGGGCGTTCTGTTTGTAAGAATGTTGGAAATACATGATTAGCCTCACCATCTATTAAAAAACCAACAGAACTTGAATCTATTATGCCATCGATATCAATACTTTCAATTTTTTTTATTACATCTTGTACCATATCAGTATCAACAATATCTTCAAAATATAAAAGACCAACTTGAGTACTTGTTTTTCTACCAACAACTCGATTTTCAATTTTTAAGTTATGAGATTTTAATCTTCTTTTAATTAATCCTAAATTTATTTGATAATTTTCCGTGAAAGAATCTTTTGGCCCATTAATTGATGTTTCAACATCAGCATTCGCAACACTACGATTAATATCTGCTCTGGTTTCCACACCATAAATAACATTATTTAAAATAATTATTGTAAATCCACTGGTAATAAAATATTCTATTTCATCAGCATTTTTAATTTTCTT
>DVHV01000069.1 GCA_018711775.1 Candidatus Onthocola stercoravium
TAGACTTTATTAAATACTATTGTCTCCTCTTTTTTTGGAAATAGACTTAACTTTTTAGATTTAAAGTGCCAAACAATTGAAAAGGAGTTGATAATTTAATGAATGAAGAAAAGAAATTATGCGGAATCTATATGAGAGTTTCTACTGAAGATCAAGCACGTGAAGGATTTAGTTTGCCAGAACAAAAAGAACGATTAGAAGCCTATTGTAAGTTTAATAACTATAAAATAGTAGAATATTATACTGATGCTGGAATTAGCGCTAAAACTGGTAATAAAAGACCTGAATACGATAGAATGCTTGAAGATGGTAGACAAGGTAAAATAAATATGATTATTGCCTTAAAATTAGATAGAATTACAAGAAGTACAAGAGATTGGGAAACATTAATGGATTATCTAGAAAAGTATAATGTTAATATTGCTTTTGTTAATGATGATATAAATACCACTACTGCAAATGGTAAAATGGTATCTCGTATTATGATGAGTGTATCTCAAAATGAAATTGAAAGAACGTCAGAGAGAACTATTATTGGTTTAGAGGGTGCAATTAAAAAAGGACATATTCCAGCTCGTGCTCCTCTTGGTTATAAACATGTTGATAAAAAGTTAGTTCCTGACTCACTTACAAAAGATATAGTTATTAGAATATACAATTTATATTATGACGGACTAACTTATAATACTATTGCTAAAATATTTAATGAAGAAAAAGTATATGATAAAACAAATTGGAAAGATACCAGTATTTTAAAAATAATATCTAATGTTGTTTATAAAGGAGATTATATTCAAGGTAAGACAACTAAAAATCCTAGATACTTTGAAAATGTTGTCGAACCTATCATATCAAAAGAACTATGGGAAAATTGCCAAGTTCAAAAGAAAAAGAATCAAAGAAATTATATGAGAAGTCAAACTTATATTTTCTTACAAAAATTAAAATGTCCTAAATGCGGAAGAATACTTGCTGGTGGTGCTTCTCATAAAATAAAATCTGATAGATGGTATTACTATTATAGATGTGAAAAATGTAGAGGTAATATTAGAGAACACGAAATAGAAAACTCTATTAAAGAAATGTTATCAGATATATTTGAATATGATTCTGTTGTTAATGAATTCTTTTTACCAGTATTACAAAATAAAATACATAATCCAAAGGAAGATTATGAAAAAGAAATAACTAATTTAAATAATAAAAAAGTTAGAATTAGAAAAGCATATATTGATGAATTATTTACTGAAGAAGAATATAAAGAAGAAACTTCTATTATTGAAAACAAAATTAAAAATCTAGAGAAGAAATTATTAGAAAATGAACAAGTAAGTAATTTAAATTTAACTATTGATGATATTTTAATTAAACGAGATATGGACTTTATCAATAAAGTTAAACTACCAATTTTATATGATGCTTTCTCTGATAGTTGGAATGATTTAGATAGAGATGATAAAGCTGATATAGTCATGAGATATATTGACGAGATAGAACTAGAATTAGTCAATAATAAATATAGAGTTAAACTAGTTAACTTTAGAACTACATTCTATAAAGAATTTAAAGAATTATTTGATAAAGGTTATATTGATTGGAAAAGAAAAATAACACATTCATTTAAAGGGATTGGTATTGATAGTAAAGTTCGTTATAGTGAATACTTACCTTTTAAAGAAGTATATAGACATTTAATGAGATTAAACGAATGTTATGATGTCAGTTTTTATAAAGGAACTTTATATAAGAAAACTGAAGAATTAAAAATGTTACCACTTCTTAAAGGAGATGTCGTTGTAAGAATATTCCCTACTGAAAAAGATGATGATAGTAAAGATATATTAGGTATGGGAATGTTTGTTACAAAAGACAATCCAAACGATATCAAGGTAAACATTCCAGAGATATTTGAATGTATACCTGATATAGAAAATTAATTTAAAAACGTGGCACGTTTTATTTACGATAGTAAATGAAAGTGGCGATAGTATTTAAATTAATACGGTTTCTAAGGTGGTAAACCTTAGCTTCCATATCTTGTTTATGACAAGATATATAGGAAGTTATGAATAATGACAAAGCCACTTTCGTGTCATTTGAACATTCACTTTAAGGAGGTGTCAAATATATGGAATTATCTTATTCATTTCATTTAGGTAATGATAGCAATAAAACTATTAAAGCAAGACAACAAGCAAAAAACACTACATCAGGAACAACATCAAAAGGAAACAATGCAATACAAAATGTTAAACATTTAGGAAAAGTAAATAATCATAATCTAAGACAATACAATAATAATCAAGAATTAATCAAAACTATTAAAGGTTCAAATGATATTGTTAAAGATGTAAAAGAATTATATTTAGATTTATTTGAAGAATCAAGGTTAGTTTATAATAATAAACAAATAAGAGATGATAGAAAAATAGATAATTACTTTAATAAAATATCTAATGATGATAAACACGATTTAGCTTGTGAGATTATAATTGAACTTGGTGATATGTCTTATTGGGAAAATAAAAATTTAGAAGAAAAATATAAAATGATTAATGTATTTGAAAAACAACTTGATGATTTAAAAGAAATAGTACCAAGCTTTTATGTAGCTAATGCGACTTGTCATTTTGATGAACATTCTCCACATCTTCATATTGTTGGTGTTCCAGTTAAAGAAAATTGTAAAACAGGTTTATCAAAACAAGTTGGTAAAACATCAATATTTACTAAAGAATCATTAGTTATTATTCAAGACAAAATGAGAGAAAAATGTATTGAAGAATTTAATAATATTTATGAATTAGATTCTAAACTTAAAGAAAAGCAAAAAGGTAAAAATAAAGATTATACACCTTACGAAAGATTAATGTTTAATGAAAAAGCAAATGAACTAAAACAAGAATTAAATAATCTTCGTAATGAAGTTTCTGATTTAGAAGATAATAAAAAATCGATTAGTAAAGAAATCATTAATCTCAATAAAGATAAAGAAGATATAACTGATGAAATTGATAAAAAGAAAAAACTTAACAATAAAATTATTATTAAGTCTAAAAATCAATTATTAGATGATAACAAAAAATTACAAGAAGAAAATGAACATTTAAAATCTATGAATTATCAATATAAAACTAGATATAATGATTTAAAAGAAAAGAACGATTATCTCATTTATCATTTAAATAAAATTATTAAAAAATTACCAGAGTTTATTCAAAATATAATTGATAGATTATTTAATCAATGCAATATTGATTTAAAACATTTTAAACAACAATATGACCCTGAAGTTAAAAGAAAAGAAGAAAGTAGATTTAAAGGTTTCAATCTATTTAATAAAAAAGAAATTGAAAAAGCAACTAAACATATTAATGATAAGATGGATGAATATGCTGAAGAATTTTATTCAAATAAAAAGCAAAAAGACGATGACTTATCACTATAGTCATTGTCTTTTTATAGCTACTTATTACGAAAAACGTTATTTATATCACTAATTTATAATACTTTTTTTATTTTCTCAATTTGTTCGTTAATTTCTTCCGGAAAATTATTAACCATATTTTCAAAACTCATTACTTCTCTTGCTTTAATAAACATATTAATTCTTTTTTCTATATCTTTATCACTATTTTTATAATATTTCAAAAATAAATTAATAAATTCATTACCTAAATAACAAAGTGCTGATATATCGGATGCTGGATCTCCATATTTAGCGTTTTCGAAATCTATAATTCCAGTAAGTTCATCATTATCATCTAATATATAATTCTCATACCATAAATCACCATGAATAAAATGATAATTATCAAACTCACTTAAATATTCAATATATTCATTATACCAATTTAATAATAATGAATATTTTTCATCATCTAAATATTCTCTTAACAACTCTAAATTAATTTTTGCATTATTTAGTTCTTGTTCAACATATATTTTTTTATCAAAGATTACTGGAACTTCATATAATTCATTCATAAAATCAGCAAGTTTTTTTGCTAATTGTTCTTTATCAACTTTATCGATGTATGACTTTGTAAATGTATGACCTTTAATCATTTTATAAACCATAGCTCCATTTGGAAACTCATTATTAGGCGCTATTAATTCAATGATATTAGGAATTTGAAGTGATTTAACATCAACAAGTTTATTAAGACTTTCGGAATACTTTTTATAATTATCATAGGAATTTTTATTTACACCTTCTAGAAGTATATACTCATCATTAATTATATATGCTTTACTATTAAATCCCTCATTAATATATTTCTTGCTTTTAATCTCCATTTTTATCACAACCTATATTATTTATTTTTAATACTTATTTCACAATATTCTTTTAACTCTGATAATCCTTCAGTAATCCAATCATTATAATTATATTCATAACCATAAATTATTTTTTCAAACATCCAATAAAATTCGTGAAAATCTGATTTTCTCAACATTTTTTCAATGTTGTCATAACCATAATAATTTAAAACTTTTATACCAAAACATCTTCCTAATTCTTCATCTGAATCTTCTAATAAACAATAAAAATCATTATCAGTATCAGAAACACAAGAATCCCCAAAATCAATAATACCTGAAATTCTATTTGTTGTAGTATCAAATAAAATATTACCACAACTAAAGTCGTTATGAACAAGAGATTTATTTATTGTTAGCATATCATCATTAGATAAAATGCTATTATAAATATTATTAATTACCATTTTTTCATTATCATCTAATTTATCAAAAATTAATTCAACTAATCTTGCATAATCTTTTTTGTAATTCTCAATTGTATCGACTTGGTATTTATTATAATTGGAACTATGTAGTTCTTTTAAAAATCTTGCTAAATCTTGTGCTAATTTATCTTTTTCTTCATCAGTTAATCTTTCATATATTTCTTTACTTAAAGAAACACCATTAATTTTTGTAAAACAAGCAATACAATATTTATAATTCGAATTATCATTATTAACATATAAAACTTTAGGTATATTAAAAGTTGTTTTATTTTCTAAATATTGTAGTATTTCAATTTCTTTTAATAAATTTTCATTTGCTTTTTCGTGTCTAGGAAATTTAAAAATCATATTATCATTAACTTCATAAGCAAACGAGTCATTACCATTACCAATTAATTTAATAGAGGTTATTTTGATATCAAAACTATGTTCAATTATATATTTTATTGCTTTAACATTAGTTTCATTATCATCATATCGATATTCCATTAAATAACAATCTTCTTTTTTACCTTCGTGAAGTTCGTGTTCTGGTAAATCTTCAATAATTCTAAATCCTGCTTTTTGATACATTCTAATTGCTCTTGGATTATCTTGGTGTGGGTCCAATATTACAGCATCTGCATTTCTTTCTTTTTTTAAGAATTCAAAAATCATTTTTGTATATTTTGTTCCTATGCCTTTGCTCCAATAATCAACTTCACCAATAAATTGGTCCATACCATAAACAATATCATTACTTCTAGGGTAATGATAATCATCATATAGTTCATCATACATTTTATATATTTGTCCATAACCAATAGGTTGACCATTATATTCAATAATTACTCTTATAACTTCATCTTCCCAAGGTTCTGTATAATGTTCTTTTAAAGTTTCTAATGTATATTTTTTATCTCTACCACCATAAAATTCTAATACTCTATCATCAGTTAACCATTTTAGCATTAAAGGAAAATCATCATTTGTCAAAGTTCTTATTCTTATTTTATCTTGTACTATTTCCATTAATTTTCCTCCCTAAAATCATACACATACACTACTTCATCATCTGCGTCATTTATTCCTCCTGCTTTTTCATAACATTTACAAGCAGAAAT
>DVHV01000070.1 GCA_018711775.1 Candidatus Onthocola stercoravium
ATTGTTGATACTACAGGTAGAGAGTTTTCAGCTGAAAATGTTATTAACTATTTGAAAAGTGAAGGTAAATCAATATCAACAGAAACTTTATATACATATTTAGATGCATTATGTAAGGCTTTAATAATTAATAAAATATATAGATATGATATACATGGTAAGGCTATACTTAAAACATTAAATAAGTATTATATGACCGATTTAGGTATTGCCCAAATAAAGAATAATAATTTTGAAATTAATAAAAGTTTTGCTATTGAAAATGTTGTATATAATGAATTGTTAAAACGAGGATATGATGTTTATATAGGGAAAACTAAAAATGGAGAAATAGATTTTATTGCTATTAAAAGTAATATAAAAGAATATTATCAAGTTACTTATTTGTTAGATTCTGATAAAGTAATTGATAGAGAATTTAATGCATTTAATACAATAGATGATAATTATCCTAAATATGTTCTTTCACTTGATAAAACTGATTTTTCACGGGATGGTATAATTCATAAAAATATAATTGATTGGTTATTAAGTGAATAGTAATGATTTATATAAAAATGTCAAGTTAAATAAAAAATAGCGAAGAGCTATTTTTTAGTTTGTGAATAATACTTTTTCTGATTTGTATTGTTTTATGATGTAATAGATTACTATAACTATTATGATTATTGTTGATGCAAACATGAGTATTAAATGTAGTATGTTTAGATTGCCATTAGTTATATCAGTAAATATTACACTGAAATTGATGAATGGAATAATTGATAATAACCAATTGTTGGATATGTTTAGCATGAAAGCAATCATACCTGGAAAGAAAGCGATGAATGTAAGTGGTGTTAAAGCACTTTGGGCTTCTTTGAAGGTTTTGGACATACTGGCTATTGCTATACATAAGCCACTAATCATTATTGAAAATGCAATAATAATTACTATAGAACTAATTATTATCGGAGTATTTAATAGATTAGAACCACTATAGATATCAAAGGTATTTTGAATATAGATAATAGCAAGAATTGCTAATATTAGGCTAAGTAAACCAGTTATTATTGATGAAAGAGTTACACTAAGTAACTTACCTATAATGATGTCTTTGCTTTTGATTGGGAATGTTAAAAGTGTTTCTAATGTTCCTCTTTCTTTTTCACCAGCAGTGGCATCAGTTGCGGGATATGTAGCTGATACTGTTATAGCCATAAGGATAAATAGAAATGCATAATTGACGATATAATTACTGTAGAAGTTTTGTTGTTCAATACTTTTTTGTTCATAAGTAAGTAGGTTGTTAAAAGTATTAACATCGACATTGTTTTCAGTAAGGTAATTGGCTTCTAGAACAGATTTATAACTTTCTAAGTAGCTTTGAGCCATGGAAGCCGCCCCGCTACTTTCAATGTTGGCTTCATCATAGTTGATAACATAGTTATTATTTTCTTTAGTTATATAACTGTTTAGTTCTTTGTTGTTAAAACTGTTTTCTAACTCTTCAGTTGAAGCTATAGTATAATCAATTTCTAAAGCATTAAGGATTTCTATTTCCTCGTTACTTAGTTCATAGTTGAAACCTATTTTATTATAAGTATTGACATCGGCTTCAGTTTGACTTTGAAATAAAGCAGACATACCAATTATTATAAGTGGTATAAATATAGGAATTATTAGCATCATGGCTAAAGATTTTTTATCACGGAATAATTCACGTAATTCTTTTTTTAAAATAAGTAATGTTTTATTATTCATGTTCGTCACCTACTAAAGCAAAGAAAGCATCACGAAGATTTGTGGTCTTGGTTTCCTTTTTGATTTGTTCTGGAGTTCCCGTAGTAATAATTTTACCTTTATTAACCATGATAATCATATCACAGATGTTTTCTGCTTCTTCCATATAATGAGTAGAATAAAGAATTGTCTTTCCTTTTTCTTTTTCACTTTTGATAAAGTTTAAGATTATTTGACTAGTTATAATATCTAGACCACTTGTTGCTTCATCAAGTATGTAATATTTTGGATTGTGGACCATGCATCTAGCAATGTTAACTCGTTGAGTTTGGCCAGTTGATAGTTTTTCGATGCGATTATAAAGGAAAGCATCCATATTAAGTATTTTGCTAATTTCTTTAATTCTAGTATCAATTTCACTAGCTGGAACATCGTAGATTTCTGCACACATTTTTAATAGTTCGTATGGTGAAATAGTCCCATAGATTTTAGTATTACCAGAAAGATAAGCAATCATCTTTTTGATATCTGTTTCATTTTTTTCATATGTTAAATCATCGATGGTAATACTTCCAGTGTTCGGCGTCATAATACCAGCGATCATGCGAAGTAGTGTCGTTTTACCAGCACCATTTGGACCAAGAATTCCTAAAATTTCTCCTTCTTTGACATCGAAGGATAAATTGTCTACAGCAGTAAATTCTTGACGTTCTTTTTTCTTATTTGTTTTAATAAATTTTTTAGTTACATTTTTTACAGTAATCATAATTTCCTCCTTCACAATTATATTATAAGTGACAATATTATGTAAATAGATTTTTGGTTAATTATATGATGCTTTTTAAATTGTGCTATAATTAATATTATAGGAGGTAGTTATGAAGGCTGTAGCTATCAAAGATGTTAAACAATTTGAAATAAAAGAAATTCCGGAGCCAAAGGCTGATGGAAAGAAAGTTATTATTGAAGTTAGTAAAACTGGTATATGTGGTTCTGATATTCATTACTGGGTAAATGGAGAACCGAAAGGCTTGGTAATGGGACACGAATTTTCTGGTGTAGTATTAGATCCAGGAGATCGTTTAGATTTAATTAAAGGAGATAGAGTAACGGCATTACCTATTTCACCATGTGGAAAATGTGAAGCATGTCGTAATGGCGATGTCCAATTTTGTCCGGAAACTTGGAGTGAAGCAGTTGGGTTATCGGTGGATAATCCGGGAGGTTTAACTAGTAAAATTGCTGTTCGTAGTGATATGGTTATCAAAGTACCTGATAATATAAAGGATGAAGAAGTAGCAATGGTAGAACCATTAGCTGTAGGACTTCATGCGGCACATTTGGGAAGAATTGCAGTTGGTGATGATGTTTTAGTAATTGGTGCTGGTATTATTGGTCTTGCTTCAGCAGAATTTGCAAAAAAAGAAGGTGCAAGTTATGTAGCTATTACCGAAACTAATAAAGCTCGTGGTCAAAAAGCAGTTGACTTAAAAGTTGCTGATGAATATTATGATGCAAGTGATTCAGATTTAGTTAGTAAGTTAATGACTAAAACTAATGGTGGATTTGATGTAGTTATCGAATGTGTCGGTAATGGGGCTGCTGTAAATAGTGCGTTATCTTTGGTTAAGCCTGGTGGTATAGTAGTTTTAGTTGGAGTTGCAACTGATGCAGTACCAACATATACAGTAATGGCTGTTATGAAAGAGTTAGTTGTTCAAGGTGCTATTGCTTATACTTATAATGAATTTAAATCATGTATTGATTTAATAGCACGTAAGCAAGTTGATGTGCTAAAATTCGTCGATGATATTGTTCCTTTGGAAAGAGTTCAAGAAGCATATGAAAGACTAACCAGTGGAACTGATGCTGCGGTTAAGATTTTAGTTGATCCAAAAAAGTAGAAGATGTGTTTTAAAGCATGTCTTTTTTGTTATAATTTTTATAAGGAGGAACTATGAGGAAAAGAGTTATTGTTATATGTGGGGTACTCATTGTATGTATTATTGGGATAGTAGTGATGTCACTATTAAAAACTAATGAGGCTGAATTTAATCCAGCGGATAATGTTACTATGGAAATCGTCGATGGAACCCTTACAAATACAGGAGCAACAATTGTTATTACTGATTTATCAGGAGAAGATAATACTTATGGAGAAGATTATAGAATTGATAGATTAGAAAATGGTAAGTGGTATGAACTTGAAGATATTGTAGATGGTAATGTCGGTTGGCATATGATTGGCTATAAAATAAATGATGGTAATGAGTTGCGAATGGATGTTAATTGGGAATGGCTTTATGGTCCATTAGAAAGTGGTAAATATCGAATAGTTAAAAGTGTTTCCAATACAAAAAGACTATACGATGGTAGACATGTTGCAGCGGAATTTACAATAGAATAAATTAACTATTTTGTGCTATACTTTTATTGGGTGATATGAATGATTGAAGAATTAGAAAATAAATATGTTAATTTAATAATTGATAGATGTTTGAGTTTTAAGAGGGGTAAATCTTTATTTATTAACTATTTTGATGATAATGAAAAGTTCGTTGAAAAGTTAGTAACAAAAGCAAAGAGTAAAGGAATAGATGATATCTATTTAGATAGACATAACAAGGAAGAAAGACATCAAAAATTATTGCAAAGTGTTGAAGAGATTAAAAATGATGATTACTTTGATGCTTCTATTTGGGATGAATATGCGAAAAAGGATGCTGCTTTCTTGATGTTATCAACAGAATTTCCTGGCTATTTTGCAGATATTCCATCTGAAAATATGACGGCGGCTTCCCTTAAGACAAGAACTAGTAAACCAATATATAAGTTAAAACAATTAACTAATGAAATATCATGGTGTATTGCAGTTATTCCTAATAAAATTTGGGCGAAAGAAAAATTTCCGGATTTAAGTGACGAAGATGCATATAACGAATATTTTAAATTAATGTGTCATTGTACAATGGTTGATAGGGAAAATCCGATAGAAGAGTGGGATAAGTTTTTAGATAGACAAAGAAGTTTAGTTAAGGCTTTAAATGATTTACAAATTACAAAGATGCATTATACAAATTCTTTAGGTACTGATTTAGTAATTGGACTTTCTCCGGGTGCATTATGGCAATGTGCTGGTTATGAAGGAGAAGATATAATAGTTAATATGCCAACATATGAAGTATTTACTTCCCCGGATTATAGATTAACGGAAGGAATTGTTTATGCATCAAAACCCCTTATGTATGGTGGAGCCTTGGTCGATAAATTTTGGGTTAAGTTTAAAGATGGTAAAGTAATAGATTATGATGCTGAAGTAGGTAAAGAAATATTAAAGGGAATCATTGAAAGTGATGAATACTCATGTTTCTTAGGAGAATGTGCTTTAGTAGATAAAAATACAGCAATTGCAGAGACTAATTTTGTTTATGGTGAAACTTGTTTAGATGAAAATGCTTCTTGTCATATAGCTTTAGGGGATGCATTTCCTGAGTGTTTAAAAGGTGCTGAAGAAGAAAGTATTGATGAAAGAAGAGATAGAGGACTAAATCACTCTGATAATCATGTTGATTTTATGATTGGAACAGATGATTTAAATATAGTTGCAGAAACTAAAGACGGTGAAATGCTAATATTTAAGAATGGGAAATTTAATTTATAAATGATTATCAATAGATTTTCATTACACAAGAAAAAGTTTTTCCAGTTGATTGGAAAAACTTTTAAAATGACAGAATTTTTCCAATTCAACCAAAAAACTTTTAAATTTGCGTTTTGTGTGTTATACTATAATTGAGGTGAGAAGCCATGTTAAAAAGGAAACATTATTTAGATAAAATAAGAGATTTTTATAAGGTTAATTCATTAATAAAGATTCTATGTGGTTTAAGAAGAAGTGGAAAATCAGTTATTTTGGAGCAGATTATTGAGGAAATAAGAGAGAGTGGCATAAAGGATGATCACATTATTTATATTAATTTTGAATCTCTTGATTATTCTAATATAACTAATGCTTTTGAATTAAATGATTTTATAAAAAGTTTTGTAAATGATAAGGATACATATTATGTATTTTTAGATGAGGTACAAAAAGTAAGCGATTTTGAAAAGGCTATT
>DVHV01000071.1 GCA_018711775.1 Candidatus Onthocola stercoravium
TGGAAAGATATCAAGCTCAAGGAATTCCTCTAGTTGGTGAAGTATTAAATTTTAATAACGATATTGCTAATCCATTATACCGCGCTGGAATATTTACTGTAGATGATCTTAAGTATTATGGTCCAAAAGTATTTGAAATTAATGGAATTGGAAAATTAGCTAAAGAAAAAATAAAAGAAGCTATGGAAAATCATGGAATAGCATTTGAAACTAGAGAAAAACCAATATTAATGCCCGAAAATATTACGGAAGATACCTTAGAAAAAGAACAACTTATAAGTGCAGAAATAAAAGCGAGAATTGAAAAGAAAAGAGAACTTGCTAGAAAATTTGAAGATTTAATGCAAGAGAGAAAAGAATTATTGGCTTATGAAAAAAAGTTAGATCAAAAAATAGCCGATGCTATAAACAAATATAAAGCCTTGGGAGTTAATGATGGATTTGGAAGATAAAGTATTTGCAATAATTGATAAAGAATTAGAAAAAATTGAACAAGCAATTACTAAATTAGAAAGTGAAAATAGCCAGTTAAAGGAAAATATTGAAAATAAAGAAAGTGTTTTACAACAATTAGAAAAAATTAATGAAGGTAATGTGTAAATAATATTTAAATTTATTGATAAAAGTAATTATATTTGGTATAATTAAGTTACCTAGAAGGATAGTCTATGTCTATATAAAACCGACTAGATATGATATACGGGAATCTAATTGATTTGTGGTGTAGAAGACTTGTCCATTAAGTGCACAAGGATCCTAAAGCAAGTCATGTGATGCCCACCTGCCGAGAGCGGGTTTTTATCAATGCAGGACTTCCTTCTGGGTTTTATTTTGGGTGATAATTATGTTTGATAGATTAGTTGGTTTAATTGGTAAAGATAATTTGGATAAAATAAGTAAAGTTAATATTGCTTTGATTGGAGTAGGTGGTGTCGGCGGCTTTACTTTAGAAGCTTTAGCTAGAAGTGGTATTAAAAACATCACTATATTTGATGGCGATGTTATTGCTGAAAGTAACTTAAATAGACAAATAATTGCTTTAAATGAAAATATTGGAAAGTCAAAGGTAGAAGTAGCTATAAAGAGAATGAAAAATATCAATCCAAGTATTAATATCACTGGTTTTAATGCTTATATTAACGAGGAAAATGTTAATGATTTACAAGATTTTGATTATGTGATTGATGCTTGCGATGATTTGACTGCTAAAGTGGCTTTAATTAAATATTGTGTAAAGAATAATATAAAAATAGTTTGTGCACTTGGTACTGGTAAAAGACTTAATCCTGAAGGGATAAGTATAACTAAGTTAAGTAAAACTAAGAATGATGCATTAGCAAGAAGCTTAAGACAAAGACTTAGAAAAGAAAATATAAAGCTGGATATTCCTGTAGTTTATCATGAAAGTATACCTTTAAATAATGATAAAATTATATCTTCAAGTATTTTTCCTCCAGCTGTTGCGGGTATCTATCTTGCTTATTATGTGATAAATGATATTATAAAAGAAAATAGTTAAGCATGTGAACTTAACTATTTTTTTGTTACTAGAAACTTGGCTAGTTTTTCGGGATTTTCATTATTATATACAATATCATATATAACATTGATTAAATCAATCTTTATTCTTTTTTTCTTAAGCATTCGATAAACAGTATCTAAAGTATAAAACCCTTCAACAGTGTTGTTGGCTAAGTATTCATTTATTTTTTTTGTATCTTTTGTGTTACCTATAACATAACCAAAACTAAAGTTTCGTGATTTAGTACTAGAACAAGTAAGCATTAAATCACCAATACCTGCAAAGGATAAAATGGTCTTAGGATTACCACCAAGATAATAGATAATGTCTTTAATATCATGTAATGATTCATTTATTAAAAAACTTCTAGTTGATTCGCTATAACCTAATCCTGATAAAATTCCCGCAGCAATAGCAATTACATTTTTTACAGATCCACATAGTTGAATACCAATTATATCTTTAGTAGGTCGTAGTTTTAAGTGCTCATTTGCTAAAGTTTCTATAACTAGATTGCGAGCTTTAATGCTCGTTGAACCGATGGCTAGGGCAACAGGTTCATCATGAATGATATCAATAGCGAATGTTGGACCAGATATTACAGAAATATGTTTAGCTCGCAATTTTTGTTCGACAATATTTGAAAGTAATTCCTCACTAGATTCTTCAATTCCTTTAGAAGCAATGCAGATAGGAACTAATCTATTATAATATGGCTTTATTTTTGTGCAAACAGAATCGACATATCTACTTGCTGTTACTATGTAAATTAGTTCAGTATTTTCTAGGACTTTTTCCATATCAGTTGTAACACTAATATTATTAGGAATTTTTATATCGAATATTGAATTTAATTTATGAGTTTGCTCAAATTCTTCTGCAATTTTTGGGTTTTCTGTCCACATCATTATTTTGTTTTTCTTTTTGGCTAATTCTAGAGCAATTGCTAAGCTATAAGCTCCAGTTCCTATAACACTTATTTTCATTGTTCACTCCTCATTTCATCATGTAATTTATTTAAATTTTGTTCCACTTTATTATTTTTTGGATGATAATATTTTTTACCTCGTAAATTAATAGGCATGTATTCTTGTTTAACCCAAGATTTTGGATAATTGTGGGGGTAAAGATAGTCTTTACTATTAGTTTTGATATTGTCCGGAACATTGCCAGTATTTCCTTTATGAATGTCATTTAATGCTTCATCGAGAGCTAAATGAGAGCTATTACTTTTTGGAGATAGAGCCATTTCAACGACGATTTGTCCTAAAGGAATACGGGCTTCTGGTAATCCAACTAATTCTGATGCTTCAATTGCAGCCATAACTCTAGGCCCGATTCCGGGATTAGCCATGCCAATATCTTCATAAGCAATTACTGAAAGACGACGATAAATACTATCTAAATCTTCCGCTTCGATAAGTCTAGCTAAATAATGGAGGGCAGCATCGACATCACTACCGCGGATAGACTTTTGTAGGGCACTTAAAACATCATAATGACCATCACCATCTTTATCATGAAAGAATACCGGTTTAGAATTGATACTTTTGATAATATCAATAGTTATTTTACCATCATTTGTTGAGTAGTAAGCCATTTCTAATAAATTGATAGCAAATCGAGCATCCCCACTAGCTAATGTTGCAATATATTTTAATGTATCATCATCTATTTTTATGTTTTCTAGATAAGTACAGGATCTTTTTAAAGCATCAAAAATATCTTCAGAAGTAAGTTCATGAAGTTCAAATATTTGGCAACGACTTCTTATTGCTGGATTTATTTTATGATAAGGATTACTCGTCGTAAGTCCAATTAGAATAATTGTTCCATTTTCAATATAGGGAAGAAGTAAGTCTTGTTTGTCTTTGTTCATTCTATGAATTTCATCGACGATTAAAACCATATCACCGTACATTTTGGCCTCAGCAATTGCAACATCAAAGTCATTTTTATTGTTGATGGTTGCGTTCATAAACTTATAACGTAATTCGAGTTCACTAACTAAAGCATTGGCAATGCTAGTTTTACCAATTCCTGGTTTACCATAAAGAATCATCGAAAAAAGTCTTTT
Organism: Candidatus Onthocola stercoravium; assembly: GCA_018711775.1. Lineage (GTDB taxonomy): Bacteria > Bacillota_I > Bacilli_A > RF39 > UBA660 > Onthocola_B > Onthocola_B stercoravium. Next base: position 3,600 of record DVHV01000071.1, read on the forward strand.
ATTATTGACAAGATTTGTTAAAATCTTGCCATTTCCAATTAGATGTTTTTGACCTATTACTTCACTTATTTTTTTAGGTCTTAGTTTATCTGCTAAAATTTCCATAATATCACTTTAAATATTATAGCACGATTTTTTAAAAAGCGGTATAATAGTTGTAGGTGTAAAAATGAACGTAATAGATACTATAGAAGATGAAAATATT
>DVHV01000072.1 GCA_018711775.1 Candidatus Onthocola stercoravium
GTCAATTACTTTACTTCAGTTTTCTTTATAATAAAAATCTTATCTCTCTTATAAAAAGCATAAAAGATATCTTTCGGAGTTAAATTTTTATTAGCCAGTTCATCTATTAACCACTCTTCACTCTTCTTTATATGTTTTAAAGCTTCCTTTTGTACAAACCCATCCAATATTAACGCCATTGGATAATTACTTTTTAATTTAAATATATTATATTTAAATACCGACAATTGACCATTCGGTTCTAAAAAAGCATATTCAACAATATCTAATTCTTTAATACCTTGTTGCCTTAAACTAATAAGTAAATCATCTAAAGAATATCTTTGTTTAACCATTTCTTTATAATTTATTTTTCCATTGCAAATAATTAAAGATGGTTTACCATCAAATACTGTTCTAAATCTTCTTGACTTAATAGAAATAAACGCAAATACCACTTCCAATATTACCAACATTGCTATTGGAAGAATTGTTAAATATATTGGACTTTCCGTTTCTTCAATAGAAATAGCTACTAATTCTGCAATAAGTATCGAAACTATTAAATCGATTACTCCCAACTGTCCTATTTCTCTTTTTCCCATAATTCTATAAGCAAGTAAAACAAAAAAATAAAAGAAAATTGTTCTAAATAAAACGGTAAAAAGTTCCATAATATCACCATTTATATTATGGTAATAATCATATTATTTTAATCACTTCATACAATTTATTAGGTGAGAAGATGAAATATTTACTTAAAACTTTAGGATATTATGCTATATTTATTATACTTGTTACATTTATTTGTAGTTTACTTAATTTAATTGGAGTTAATTCTAGCATTACCAATTTAATCATATTTATATTTAATTTATTAGCATTTTTCATATTAGGATTTAAAAATGGTAAAAAAGCAAGTAGTAAGGGATATATCGCAGGGCTTAAAATGTCAGGACTATTTATTCTAGTTTTAATCGTAATTAATTTATTTACCGCCAAAAACTTTTTCAATATTGCTACAATTATATATTATATCGTTTTAATACTTACAGGAACCGCTGGTAGTATGATGGGAATCAATAAAAAAGATACTAACGAACAGTAACAAAACTGTAGTTAGTACCATCAACAACTATATAAGAATCTGGATTATAATATTCTTTAGTAACCGGATCTGCTTGAAAATCCATATAATTAAGATCATAAAGTGTCTGCAAAGTAATTTTATCACCAGAACACTTTTTTTCGTTTAAACACTTTTTAGTAGTTTCAATTAAATATTTTTCTTCCACTTCCGTTAATTTTTCATTATGTTCATCCAACACTTTATAAGTTGTAACCCCAACTATTAAAGCAACAATTATAATAACAGTACCAGTAATCCAAATTTTATTCATCTTTTACTCCATAATAATTCTTAACAAATTCATCTCTAAATTCTTTGATTGTACCTTGTTTTATGTTTTCTCTAATTTGTTTCATCAGTTGATGCAAGAAATAAATATTGTGAATTGATAAAAGCCTGGCTCCGAAAGTTTCATTAGCAACAATTAAGTGTCTTATATAGGCTTTAGTATAGTTTTTACAGGCATAACAATCACAATCATCAACTGGAGTAAAATCCGTCTTGTATTTATTGTTCTTGATGTTTATTTTGCCATGCTTGGTATAAGCATGTCCGTGTCTTGCAAGACGTGTTGGTGATACACAATCAAATATATCTATTCCTCGCATGGAGTTTTCAATTAAATCGATTGGGTCTCCAACTCCCATAAGATAACGAAGTTTATCTTCAGGTAGACATGGAGTTGAATATTCAACCATCTTATACATCGTCGGTTTATCTTCACCAACACTTGTTCCACCGACGGAATAACCATCGAAATCCATTTTGACAAGTTCTTCGGCGCAGTGTTTACGCAAGTCTGGATATTCCCCACCTTGGACAATACCAAATAGTAATTGATCATTATCTTTTTTTGTCTCTTTACCCCGACGAGCCCATCTTAAAGTTCGTTCTACGCTTTCAGTCATATACTCATGAGTACTTGGCCACTTGACACATTCATCAAAACTCATCATGATATCACTACCAAGTTTTTGTTGAATTTCAATAGATTTTTCCGGAGTAAGAAATAAAGCATCTCCATTTAAATGATTTTTAAACTTAACTCCTTCTTCTGTAATATCTTTAGGTTTAGCAAGTGAAAACACTTGGAAACCACCAGAATCAGTTAAAATTGGGCCATCATAATTCATGAACTTGTGTAATCCTCCAGCGGATGCCACTATATCCTCACTAGGCCTAAGCCATAAATGATAAGTATTGGCTAAAACTATTCCTGAACCAATACTCTTTAACTCTTCCGGAGAAAGAGTCTTAACTGTAGCATTTGTTCCAACAGGCATAAACATTGGGGTTTCGTAAGTCTTGCCATTATAAGTAATTTCTCCAAGCCGAGCCATCGTATTAGGATCTTTATATTTTAATTTATATTCTAAACGCATAAAATCACTCCAATACCATAATAACAAAAAATCAAATTAAATAAAAGTATTTACAAAATAAATATTTCATGCTAATTTTTAAGTGGTGATTATATGAATCAAGATCAAACAATTATTTTTGTTATTTGTTACTCTGTTGCTGTAATTTTAATTTATAAATTTATCAAATTTAAAACTAAGACTAAAAATATGGAAGAGTGTGTTGCTACATGTACTGATACTACATTAAAAACTACTTATCAAAAAAATATTAGATATTATTACTATAAATATACTTATAATAAGGAAGAATATAGTGCTGCTGATAAAACAAGATTTAAAATGCCGGGATTTAATCCGGAGATAAAAAAGATTTTTAAGATTTATATTAATCCTAAAAATCCTGAAGACTCTGTAACTCCATTAGAAATATATTATTCTAAAATATATATTATATTAGGAATTATTCTTTTAGTATTACCATTCTTATTTTAGAACAGAAACATAAAACCAAACTTATATTTCAAAGTTTGGTTTTATATATTTATCATATAATTCTCGGCATTTATCTCCATCCATCTCTGGAGTATTTTTAAGTGGATTAGGTATTCCTAACTTCTCATATTTTTCATCTCCCATTTTATGAAATGGTAAGAATTCAATTCTTTTGATATTAGGTAATGTTTTTAGATAACTAACTAGCATTTCCATGTACTCTTCATTATCATGAATACCAGGAACTACTACTTGTCTAATCCATAAATCTTTGTTTAGTTTTTTTAGTACTTCAACAAAATTTAAAAATTCATCTATTTTATGTCTTACTAATTCTTCATACCCAGCTGGAGTTAAATGTTTAATATCAAGTATTACTAAATCAATATATTTTAATATTTCTTCATATTTTCCTATTCCTACTCCAGCAGTATCTAAAGCAATATGAATATCTTCTTCTTTCAAGGCTTTGGATAATTCTATCAAAAAATCCACTTGTAATAATGGTTCTCCACCAGAATAAGTTACTCCACCATTATTTTTGAAATATGGTTTAAATCTTTTAATTTTTTCTACTAATTCTTCTACTGTTGTATTTGCTTCTTGCATCTGAAACATTTCTGGGTTATGACAAAATTTACAGCGAAGTAAACAACCATTAAAAAATATGACTGTTCTAATACCGGGGCCATCAACTAAACCAAATGATTCAATTGAATTTATGCTAGCACTTAGATTCTTATAATTTTTCATGGAATGTCCTAGCAATTACTTCTTCTTGTTGTTTTCTAGTTAAACGATTAAATCTAACGGCATAACCAGATACTCTAATAGTTAAAAGCGGATATTTATCAGGATTGTTCATCGCATCAATTAAAGTTTCTCTATTTAATACATTAACATTTAAGTGATGAGCACCTTGATGAAAATATCCTGATAAAACATTGACTAGGTTTTCTACTCTTTCATCTTCAGACTTACCTAAAGTTGCTGGGACAATTGAGAAAGTATTAGATATACCATCTTGGCAACAATCTTTATATTTAATCTTAGCAACAGAATTTAGTGATGCTAAAGCTCCACTTGCATCTCTACCATGCATTGGATTAGCTCCTGGTGCAAATGCTACACCTGCTTTTCTACCATCTGGAGTTGCTCCAGTCTTTGAACCATATACTACATTAGAAGTGATTGTTAAAACTGATAATGTAACAACTGCATCACGATATGGTTTGTGTTTACATAATTCATCATAGAATTTTTGAACTACTTCTTGTGCTATAGAATCTACTCTATCATCATCATTACCATATTTAGGAAATTCGCCATCTATTTCAAAATCGATAGCTATACCATCTTCATTACGAACTGGTTTTACTTTGGCATACTTAATAGCAGATAAACTATCAGCAACAACAGAAAGACCAGCAACACCATAAGCCATCAAACGTCTTACATTGGTATCATGTAAAGCCATTTGCCCTGCTTCATAAGCATATTTATCATGCATGTAGTGAATGATATTCATAGCTCCAGCATAAATGCGTGCTACTTCTTCAAGTACTTTAAAATAGGCTTTCTTAACTGTTTCATAATCTAGTACTTCATCAGTTATCGCTGGAACATCTAAGACCTTATCTCCTTTAATCTCATCAACTCCACCATTAATTGCATAAAGAAGTGCCTTAGCTAAGTTTGAACGAGCTCCAAAAAATTGCATATCTTTACCAACTCGCATTGCTGATACGCAACAAGCAATTGCGTAGTCATCGCCATAAATAGGACGCATGATATCATCATTTTCATATTGGATAGCATCAGTCTTAATACTCATACGAGCACAATATTTTTTGAAGTTTTCTGGTAATTTTTCACTCCATAAAATAGTCATATTAGGTTCTGGTGCTGGATCCAAATTAGTAAGTGTATGAATAATACGATAACTTGTCTTAGTTACAAGTGATTTACCACTTTCACTTACCCCACCGATAGAACATGTTACCCAAGTTGGATCTCCTGAGAATAATTCATCATAATCCGGAGTTCTTAAGTGTCTAACTAAACGAAGTTTAATAACAAATTGATCAATTAATTCTTGTGCTTCTTCTTCACTTAACACACCAGCATCCATATCTCTTTTAATATAAATATCAAAGAATGCATCAACACGACCTAAACTCATCGCTGCGCCATTATTTTCTTTAACAGCAGCTAAGTATGCTAAATAAGTCCATTCAATTGCTTCAAAAGCATTCTTGGCAGGCTTACTTATATCAAAGCCATATTTTAAAGCCATTCCTTTCATTTCTTCTAAGGCTCTATATTGCATTGATACGTCTTCTCTGAGTCTAATTAATTCATCAGTCATTTCTCCAGTAAGACTTTCAAAGTCTTCCTTTTTCTTTTCCATCAAAAAGTCGATACCATACAAAGCAACTCTACGGTAATCCCCGATAATACGA
>DVHV01000073.1 GCA_018711775.1 Candidatus Onthocola stercoravium
TTATTTGAAATAATTTTTTAATATCTTCTCGAGCACTAATTTTTCCTAATAAGATACTTCTATTATACATTATTGAATCTTTTTTTTCTACTTCCAATTTTTCAAGATAAGTCATGGCTATATTTAAAAATTCACTATTGTTATCATCGAACACTGAACCAATATTTAATTCATGTACATCATACATTGCTTTGATTACTTCACATCTACTTCTAATCGTTGGAATTACATTATTCAAATTACTAGTTATAAAAAATCCCATTATATGTTCTTCAGGTTCTTCCAAAAACTTAAGCATTGTATTCGCCGAAGATTGGGTCATAGCTTCAGCATTTTTAATAATATAAATATTATCTTTCGTATAAATTGGAACCGTACTAAAGTTACGTTTCAATTCCAATATTTGTTCTTTTTTTATTGTACTACCATCCGGTTCAATAATGGCAAGTGATGGCAAATAATTTTGATCTATTAAATTACAAATATTGCATTCGGTACAATTTTCTTGATATTTACCAGCACAAAATATTTGTTTAACAATCTTTTTTAAATCTTCTAAACAAAGCTCAACATTATTTGTTTCCACTAAATAAACATGAGAAATTTTATTCTCATGGTAATAATCTACTAATCTATCTAATACATTTAATGCCATTAATCCTCCCTATAACAGTACAAAATATATTGCAATAAGGGCCAAAAGTCCACACATACCTAAAGATGCCACTACACTTACAGTAATAAGATTAATTGGAATAAATATCTTTAAGCCTGATGCTACTAAATTAAAAGCATAGACTAAACAAATTGCAAATATTATCTTTTTAACTACTGTAATTATGATATCTTTCATATGCATTCCTCACAACAATATATGAAAAATATTAAAAATTATTCAGAAATTTTCTTACGATCTTCTAATGCTTTATCAAGTGTAATAATATCTAAATAATCAATTTCTGCTCCCATTGGAATACCATAAGAAAGCCGTGATATCATTACATTTTTATTTTCAAATATCTTTTTAATATAAAGAGTAGTTGTTTCTCCTTCCACAGTTGATTTCAAAGCCAAAATAAGTTCAGGATTTTCTAATTTTTCCACTCTTTTTACCAAAGATGCTAAATTAATATTATCTGGTCCAATATTATCCGCTGGAGAAATAAGTCCGTTTAAAACATGATATACGCCATGAAAATTACCTACTTTTTCAAAAGAAAATACACTTTTATAATCTTCAATTACACAAATAATATTGTGATCACGCGCTTCATCTGCACATATTGGACATATTTCTTCCTCTGACAAATGACCACAAATACTGCATTTGCGAATCTTTTCTTTTACATCTTTTAGACTTTTGGAAAAACCCTCTATATCCTCTTCTTTAAAATTTAAAGTAGATAATGCTAGTCTTTCAGCATTTTTTTCCCCAATCCCTGGTAACTTTTTATAATAATTGATTAACTTTTCAAGTGATGCTGGATAAATCATACTACATCAAACCGCTCATTGAAGCATATTGACCTAATTTACTTTCAGTTTCCTTATCAATTTTACTAAAAGCATCTTTAATCGCAAGCATTATCATATCTTCTAACATTTCTTTATCATCTTCATCAATTACTCCGTCTTTAGTAATTTTAAAAGATAATATTTCTCTTTTACCATTAAAAGTAATACTAACCCATTCTGACTTTCCTTCAAAAGTCTCATTATCAATTTCTTCCTTTTTCTTTGTAATTTCTCTTTGCATTCTTTGTGCTTGTTGCATTAATTGTTGCATATTCATAATTATCAATCTCCTATTCTATTTCTATTTTATCTATATCAAATAAATCAGCCGCTATAGCAGTCAATTCATCTTCAGAATCTTTATTTTCTTGTGAATTATCTTCTATATCCTCTGAAATATATGTATATTTATAATGTTTTTGTAAATTTTCAATATACTTTTGCTTTTCTTGATTCCATTTTGCTTCACCAATAAAAACTAAAGTATAAGAATTTCCATTAAATTTATCAAATAATCTCTTTATTTCATCTATTTTTTCATTAATTTCTAGTTCTTGATGATTAATTGTAGTTACAAGAATTGCATATTTATCCGATGCTGTTACAACCATCGTATCGCTGATTAAACCTTTAATTACTGCCGATTCTACATTACTAATAAAGTTCTTCCATGCATCTTGTAAACTTTTTAAATAAACTTTTGAAGCATTTACAAAACAATTATTAATTCGTATATCAACTAATTTATCACTAACTGAACTTCCAATATTTTTAGAAACTTCAACAGTTTTAGCAATATTTACCTTAGGTTCCTCTTTTACTTTTTCTTCTTCCTTTTTCACTTCAGAAATTTCTATTACTTTTTCCTCTTTTATTTCAATCTTATTTTCAGAAGACACAGTCTTACTACTAATATCCATATATCCTAAAAGTGTTATTTTTATTAACAAATATGGATCAACATTTATATTTATTTTATTTATTAAATTATTCAAATCCAGTGTTATATTTTTACACTTGTCATAATCAATATTAATACTATTAGTTCCCTTAATAATATCCACAGCAACTTTACTTAAAACATAAATTATTTTTTTTATTATAACTTTATAATTAAGGCTATTTTCTTGAAAACTTTGCATTATATTTTCAAAATTTTCAACATCAGCATTCGCAATAGAATTAACTAAATCTTCAATTTTTTGATTAGAAATACTACCAATTTCTCGAACAACCAAATCTGTCGTGATTTTTTCTTCATTTTTAGAAAGTTGATCTAAAATACTTAAAGCATCTCTTAATCCACCATCTGCTAAATTAGCTATTTCCATTAATCCTGATTCATCATAATCAATACTTTCACTATCACAAACAAACTTCAATTGTTTTAATAAATCGGCATTGGAAATTCTCTTAAAATCAAATCTTTGACATCTAGAAAGTATTGTAATTGGTACACTCTCAATATTGGTTGTAGCCAAAATAAATATTACATGTTCTGGAGGTTCTTCAAGCGTTAACAATAAAGCATTAAAAGCACTTTGACTAAGCATATGAACTTCATCAATAATATAAACCTTATATTTTAGTGACGTTGGCATAATCTTTATATTATTAATAAGTTCTCTTATTTCATCTACACCATTGTTAGAAGCCGCATCTATTTCGATAATGTCCGGATTCCCGCTAAAAGATAAACAATTAGCGCACTTTCCACAAGCAATACCATTTTTATTATCTAAACAGTTAATTGCTTTAGCCAAAATTCTCGCCGTTGAAGTCTTTCCTGTACCTCTAGGGCCTGAAAATAAATAAGCATGGGCTATTCTATTTTCTTTTATCGAATTTTTTAATATTTCTACTACATGATTTTGTCCAACTAAACCCTCAAAACTATCTGGACGATATTTTCTATATAATACTTTATAATTCATTGATAACCCTCCATACAAAATTATAACATATTTATTCTCATTTTTCTCTTAATTTCTTAAAAAAATCTTGTAATATTCCCAAGTATTCCTCTTTCGCATTTTCATCATCAAAATTATGAATTGCTGTCCTGCTATATTCAAACTTTTTTTCAGGTTTATCAAGCAAATAATATACAAAATCTACTCGAGACTCTCTAATCACACTCAAACACATAGAACATGGTTTCAATGTTACATACATAACAGATCCCTGTAAATTCCAATTATTTAAATTTTTACTAGCATCTTTAATAGCATTTATTTCAGCATGCCCCATCACATCATTGTTTTTTTCTCGAGTATTGTATCCTTCACCAATAATCTTGCCATCTTTAACGATAATTGCCCCAATTGGCACATCGCCACTTTCTAAAGATTTCTTGGACAATTCTATTATTTTAGTTAAATAATCACCCATAAAGTTTCACTCCCAAATAAAAAGTGCACACAACCAGAGGCTGATGTGGCTGCTATCTTCCGATTCTGACCAGGTTACAGCATAATTGTTGCACGACTAAATAATAACAAAAATAGTCTATGTTGTCAAATAATACGATTTAATTAAAACAAATTATTTCCCGGGAAATATTTATTTACACAAAGCAAATTTTACAACATTTAAAATAATAGCCAAAATATTTAAAACACAAATTTCCCTAAAATACAGACGATTTTACAGTAATTTTTAAAATTTTTTTTGTTAATAACTCTGTTTATACCATTATTTTTTATATAATTTTTTATATTTCCCGGGAAATAAAATCCTAATTCTTATGATTATTCTACATGCTTTTTGAAATTTTTAAAATTAAGCACCTTTTTTGAAAAAAAATACAAAAAAGCGCTCAAATTTTTAAAATTGATATTTCCTGGGAAATAAATTTTTTGTCAGAAAAATTATGTTGATAACTAAAGCAACAATAATTACAAAATGAAAATCAGCCTTATTTTTAAGCATAAATATGGGAACTTTTGTTTTGTAAAAATTACATAATAAAATTTATAACCGTATAAATTTATATCAGAATATTTGCAAAAAGCAATCATTTGTTCGTACGTGTTTCACGTGGAACATATAAATCAAATCGAAAAATGTAATTGAATATTATCAATTATTGCTATATATTATTAACTACTTATCAACAGCAATGTTTCACGTGAAACATTGTCATTAATGACTAATGAAAATTATTATGTCTCTTCCACGAATAAAATATATTACATTAATAAACTTAGATCACATTTTTCAAATAAAGTTATCAACTAATATGTTTCACGTGAAACATTAAAGATTCATTAATAACACAAAATCAACAATAACATGTTTTATATCAAAGTTTAAACATTACAAAATCAAATTATTAAATTTTAAAATTAATCACAAATTACCAACAATGTTTCACGTGAAACATTGTAACTATCATTAAAAAACTTTAAAAATGATTATATTTTATTGTGAATTAACGGAAATATACTTAAATTACTCAAAAATTTTATGTATTAAAAATTAATTATATTCACTAATTATCAACACGATGTTTCACGTG
>DVHV01000007.1 GCA_018711775.1 Candidatus Onthocola stercoravium
TATATGTTAGTTATTATACTAATTTGAATAATTCTATAGTTTTACAAAATTAGAACAATAAATATAATTATTTTTTATTGCATTTTATTAAAAAATTGCTAATAATGAAAATAAAATGTTTGAGGTGTGTATGAAATATATTAAAGTTAATTATAAGATAACAATATACGATTTAGAATATAATGTAAAAGTCATTGATAATTTATGTGGTAATTTTAATTCAAATATATTATTTCCTCAATTAATCAATTTATTAATAAAAGAAAATAATATTAAATATTTTCAAATATATGTTGAAAATTTAAAATCTGATACATGGGGAAAATTATTTGGTGAAGATTTATATAATCAAATAGAAGGAGACAACTATCATTATAAATGGTTAAACTATAATCTAAAAGATATACAAAATGCTTTTAATTATTTTAATAATAAAATAAATATAATAGTCGATGGCCCAGGAGTTGGAGATGCAGTTGGAAGATCTCAGGGTATAACTTTTTATATTAATAATGATGAAAAAGATCGGCATCAATTTGAACCGCACGTTCATTGCAAATACTCCGGAGAAGAAATGCGAATAAGAATAGATAAACTAACTATAATGGGACATGATAAGCCTTTTAAAAATAAAAGAAAGGTAAAACTCACTTTAAGATGGGTGAAAAGAAATCAAAATTCTCTATTAAATTATTACAATAATTTTGCTATAAATAAAAATAACAATATAAAGTTTATAGCGAAAATATAATCTATTTATAACTAGTTTTTTATAGTATAATAACCTTAAAAAGGAAGTGATTTAATGCGTAAACTTATTATACTTCGTGGTGCCAGTGGCTGTGGTAAATCTACATTCATTAAAAATAACGACTTAGAAAACTATACTTTAAGTACTGATACCATAAGGCTAATGTTTTCATCCCCAGAACTAGGTATCGATTACAAAGAAAGTATTCCCCAATTTAATAACAAGAAAGTCTGGGAACTTTTATATACTTTACTTGAAGAACGAATGAAAAAAGGCGAATTTACTATTGTCGATGCTGTCCATGCTTATGCCGATGAATCATTTTCTATTTATAAAAAATTAGCAGAAAAATATCGTTATCGTTTGTATGTTTTAGATTTTACTGATATACCTAAGGAAGAAGTTTATGAGCGAAATAAAGGTAGAGAAATATATCGCCAAGTTCCAGAATCAAGCATTGATAGAGTTTTTAAGGCATTCGAAAAAGAACGCATCTCGACAGCCTTTAAAGTTATAAAACCAGAAAATTTTAATGAAATTATTAACACAACTCCTAGAGATTTAAATGGTTATGAAAAGGTTCATATCATCGGGGATATCCATGGTTCAGCAACAGCTCTAAAAACTTATTTTATTAAATATCCAATCAGTGAAAAAGATTATTATATATTCTGCGGTGATTACTTTGATCGGGGAATTGAAAACTATCAAACATTCAAGTTTTTAAGTAAACTTATGCTAAACAAAAATATGACATTTTTAATAGGAAATCATGAAGATAAATTATATAAATATGCTTGTGATGATGAATTTAAAATGGATTATGATATTAAAAATACTATTGAAGAATTTGAAATGAATCACTTAAAGAAAAGTGAAATTCGTAGATTTATCAAAAACTTATCTCAACTTGCTTTAATAACATTTAAAGATAAGACCTATTTAATAACGCACGGAGGCCTACCTTACATTCCTAATAAATCACTAGATTTCTATAGTACTAATTCATTTGTTTATGGCATTGATAAATATGAAACAGACATCGATAAAATTTATAATGAATTTATGCAAACTGCTAATAATAAAATTTATCAAGTTCATGGACACCGTAATTTCTATAAAAATAAATTCGATAAATATGAATATTCCATTAATCTAGAAGGAGATATTGAGCACGGTGGTAACTTACGTATCCTTACATTAACAAATAATAATTACAAATACACAGAAATAAAAAATACAGTATATAATCCTAATTTAATTGAAGAAACAAATATCTATAACTTAGTAGAAAACTTGCGAAATAACAAATATGTTTTTGAAAAAGATTTAGGAAATAATATATCATCATTTAATTTTACTAAAGAAGCATTTTATAACAAAATGTGGGATAAAGAGACAACTAAAGCCCGAGGCTTATTTATTGATACTAAGAATTATAAGATTGTTGCCAGAAGTTACAATAAATTTTTTAAAGTTGATGAAAGAAAAGAAACAACCTTAGATAGTTTAAAAGAAAATTTAATTTTTCCAGTAAACTTTTATTTAAAATATAATGGTTTCTTAGGAATATTATCTGTCTATAATGATGAACTATTCTTCGCATCAAAATCAACTAATGCCGGAGATTACGTTGAATACTTTAAAAATATATTTTATAAAAAATATAGCAACAAGCAAATAGAAGTATTAAAAGATAAACTTACTAAAGAAAATCTATCGGCAGTTTTTGAAGTAATTGATCCATTTAATGATCCCCATATTATCGAATACCAAGAAGAAAATTTAGTTTTGTTAGACTTGATTAAGAATACCACTAATTTTGAAAAAATATCTTATCCAGATTTACAAATTTTTGCCCAAAATAATAATATTTCAGTAAAAGAATTAGCTTATGCTGCTAGTAACATCGATGAGTTCATGAGTATTTATGATAAAATTACTGCTCCTAATTATAAGTACAAAGATTCATATATCGAAGGATTTGTCATTGAAGATGCAAATGCTTTCATGGTAAAAACCAAGACTGTTTATTATGATAAATGGAAATATCTAAGAAATAAAATGGAAAATGCTCTAAAAAACAACAAATTTAACACTAAAAGTAATGATGAACTAGAAATATCTTTCCTAAGTTATTTAAAAGAAAAATATCAAGGCAAAAAAATTGGCTTAGAATCCATAAATATTATTCAAGAACGTCATAATTTTTATGGTTGACAAAACTAAACAGTACAATATTAAAATTGTTCACAGATAATCATATTTATATGCTATAATCAAAATAGAAGGAGTATATGATATGAAGAAAGGTTTAATAATAACGGCGATAGTTTTAGTTGTACTAGTTCTTATTTATTTTGGAGTGAAAGGAGTATTTCTTTATAATTACAATAGCACCTTAATTGAAGATGATACGAATTTAGTGATATTTAAAGAGTCACTAGCTAAGGATGAAGTTGTTTCTATTTCTCATACTGAACTAAATTCAGAAGAAATATATTACGATTATGAGAATATTCGATTTAGAAATGATTTTTCTAATAGTACTACTGAAATAATTGGCAATGAAGATGAAGAAAAAATTGTAAACTTTAAGAATGATAATGATGTTTTATTAACTGTTCAAAAAACTCCAAGTGTTTTTGAACTTACTACCAAATTTGAAGAAATATTAGATGAAGAAAACATATCTAATGATATTGAAATAATGGAATTTATTGTGAATAATTATAACAAAGATTTAAATGTTTTCTCAAGTATTAATAATTTTGAAAAAAGTAGGGAAATAAATATTCAGACTAAATTATGGATGAATTCTGCAGAAAATATTACCAGAATAGAAGGAGATTATGAAGGATATATCATAAGTATGAATAATGATGTTACTTATGCTGTTATAACTCATGATGCTGATAATTATGTTTTCACTTTTTATAACAATTATCCAATCTCTGAAATAACCAGTTTTTTGAGCACCATTGTATTTGAATGATTTATCTTGACAAATTTCCTAAAAAAATTTATTATGGAAATACGTTGTGTAATTAGGCTAGAATTAAGTATTCAAGGAGACCTAATTTTTTTATGAAAACTCAAGAGATTTATATTAACATGGATGATTCTGGAAAGTTATCATCGCACGAACAAGTTTGTGTTTATGGTGGCATAATTTTCTTATCTAAAAAAGATAAAGACAAATTCATTACGCAATATCGCAGTATTATTAAAAGTATAAGGTGCAAATATTGTCATAAAAGCGAGTGTAATCATAAATGTCCAGAAATAAAAAATACTAATGTTTTACCAGCCGATAAAAGAAGATTAATGAATTACATTAAGAAATATTGTGTAATTGCTTTAGTCATCAACAATAACTTAGTGTATGACCATATATTGGAAAGTAAGGGTGCTAAAGGTAGATTTATCGATTATGCCATAAGAAGAGTTATTAAAGAAAGTATCAAAAATCTAATTAAAAATAATGAAGTAAATGCTTATAGAAATACAAAACTAATTATCAACATTGATGAACAATCGACCAAAAACAATGGTTACTATAACTTAAAAGATGGTTTATTTGAAGAACTAAAACATGGTATATCAAACTATAATTATGGTGGTATTATTACACCAATTATTTATGGTGAATTTACATTATCTTTATTTTATCAAAATTCCGCCAACAGTTATGTTGTCCAAGCGGCTGATCTTCTCGCTGGCACCATTCGTCATAAAAGTTTACAAGCACTTACTAATAAAGATGAGACATATGAAGAATTAAGTAAATTTGTTGATTTCAAGATAATTTTGCCATAGAAAAAAAGTCACATAAAGTGACTTTTTCCCAATTAGGGCGACGTACTTACGAGTACGCTTAATTTTGAAAAATCGCTACCTAACTATCGACCTGACGAGCATAAGCTCCGGTACCACCATAATACAATAGTTTCTACTTTATGTCAACTATGTATTACATTACCTTGAATAAAATTGTAAGTTCCCGTAAATATTTATATGGGA
>DVHV01000074.1 GCA_018711775.1 Candidatus Onthocola stercoravium
GCAATTATTCCTCCATCTCTAACTTTATCTAATGTCTTTTGAAAGAAATAATCATGAATTAAAAACTTATCTTTATATCTTCTATCATAAACTGTATTACTGCCAAAGGGAACATTACCAACTGCAACATCAAATAAGTCATCACTAACTTTTGAATCCTCATAACCACTTATTTCTATTTTTGCATTAGGATAAAGTTTTTTAGCAATTCTACCACTTATACTATCTAACTCTACTCCATATAATTTAGAGTTTGCAAATTCATTAGGTAATCTACCAAAGAAATTTCCAATACCACAACTAGGCTCTAAAATATTACCTTTTTCAAAACCAAATTGTTTTAAGGCTTTATATATTCCATCTATCGCAACATTTGGAGTATAAAAAGAAGATAATGTAGAATGAGATGCTGATTTATATTCTTCATCACTTAATAGTAGTTTTAATCTTTCTCTCTCACTCTTCCAGTTTTCTTTTCTTTCATCAAAAGCATCAGCAATTCCACCCCAACCAACATATCGTGCTAAAACATTTTGTTCTTCTTTAGTTGCATTCCTATTTTCAATTTCTAATTTTTTTAATAGTTCTATTGCTTTTACATTATCTTCAAATCTCGATTTTGCACCAAAACTTGTATCAGTTTTATCATCAGCAATGTGATAATTAACTTTAGGATATTCTTCTATTTCTTCTCCAACAGTATTATAAGTATGTTTTTCTATAACATTCGTTTTAATACCATCATGAGTAGGTATTATTTCAGCTGTTGTTACTTTATAATCAATTTCTTTATCGTTATTAATTGCAGATATTTCATCATCAATTTTTTCTAACTCTTGATTATCTATCTCACTTTGATCTACTAGTTTTGTACTAGGAATATTCATATCAAAAGTTTTATCATCAAAGTTATGCCAAAATATATGAATCATACTAGGAGTAAATGATATTGAAAAATCTTTATCTTTATATAATTCTTGTAAAAAATAATTATTTGCAATACTATTATTTAACTTTATTTCATCAGTTTTATCACTATTAAAATAAGTAAAACTATTATCTCTATCTGCAAACTCTCCTATCAAAGAACTTGTTAAAATAATAGATAAATTTCTCTTTTTACTTTTAATATGTTCCCACTTTTGTAATTCCACATTATTAATTTCAAATGTATTTTGGTATTTTGTATCAAAAGAATTGAAAATATCACATATTTTATTTGCGAGTTCTTCTTCTCTAGGTGCAAATAATGACATTTGTTCTCTAACATTTTCTTCATCACTTATTGAAGATGTATCAGTATTAATCTCCTCACTATCATCAACTTTAGTTTCTTTAATACTTTCTACATTGCTTTCAGTAGTTATTTCATCTACAATATTATTTACCATTTTCTTAAAAGCACGTTCATATCTAGTAACATATCCATTATAGATATTTTCAATATGCTCACTATTAAAGAATGAATTTCGTTCTATTGATGATATAAAGTTCTGCTTTTGTTCTTCACTTATAAATGTATCTTCTTTAAATTGATTAAGTACATTTTCCCGAATAACATTTTGTATGGAAATAAGATTATCAGTTTTCTCTATAAAATCATTATATATGTTTGCAGTTTCTTTATTGGCTATCTGCATACACTTTAAAATATCATCAGTTTCCATATTTTCCAGCATTTCATAAACTGTTGGAAGATTATTTATATTAAAATTAGATTTCGCTAAAAAAAGTGAAGTCATTGTTTTAGCAACGAACTCCACTTCATCTGATGACATTGTTTTATAATTATTCATTATTTGATTTAATGATATTTCATAAAACGTATTATAAAAATTTTCATATAATGTTTTACTAGCATCATTTTCAATATTATAACTATCTTGATAATAATTTAAAATGTCTTTATCAATATAGTGATTATAATTCCAAGTCCTATATTCTTTACCATAAGTTTGTCTAATATCAAATACATACATTTTTGCATCATTAACAATTATTGGGATTCCTCTACTTTTAGGTTTTATTCTTCTACCAATTTCCTCACTATTCCAATCATCAAAGGTCTTAAAAACTCTACCACTAGAATTATAAGAATATAAGTTAAGAACATTATCAATACTATAATCATCTAGTATTTTAGACCAGTAAATAATAAAGCGATTCCAAGCATAAGAATTACCTTGAATATCTTTTAAAGTTTCATCTCTTATATTAAAAAAATCATTTACAAACTCTTTATTCACTTTTTACACCTTCTTTCACATTTCTTTTTCTTTATTAACTAAAAAAACCTCAATTAATGAGTTTCTATTCTTACGATTTACTTTTCCTTTATCTGATATAGCATTATAGAAAAAATCTAATTTACTACTTAATTCTTCTAACTCTTTTAAATCATTAGTTGATAATGGTGGTGCTAAATATAACTGGGCTATGATGTTATCATCATCTTTAACATATTCAACATTAAAATCAATTTTGCCAAAGACTTTTAATACCTCATTTATTATCGATACTAACTTTGTCTTAATTTTAGATTCAGCAGTATCAAGTTTAGGCTCTTGATTACTTTCTTTATCATTAGCCTTTAATTGTTCTACTGTATAGTATGTATTTGCTAGTCTTTCAAGTGGTCTTATTTTTCTATCAATAAAGCCTTTTTTATAACAACTAAATTTTTGATAGATTACAGTATCACGAAAAATTGGATAACCTATTGTTGGAAATATAATAGTTTTATAATGTAATTGCTTTATTTCATCAGCAGTTAATAATCTTCTTGAAATTAGGCTTGTACCTTTACTACCATTATTATTAAGCAAACTCATTGAATAATTTAATGATGTAGTTTCTACTCCATGTGTTCCAAGTCTTGAACTAATTGCCTCTGCTGTTTCTTGTGTATTTGTTTTTAAATAAGCAAGCCCACAGTTATCTTGTATTATTTGGCTAACCTCTTTACCATATAAATTATCAAGTTGAGCAAAACTTTGTAAGAAAAACTGAAAATACATTCCTCTACTTCGAGCTACTGATACGATTGTTTCAATGTCCTGTAAAGGTGGTGTATTTGCAAATTCATCAAGTAAAAATACAAGTTCGATTGGTAACTTTTTATTAGGTTGTTGATTACATAACAATACCAATCTTTTATAGATTAAAGATACTACTACTGATACTAAAGTGTAATATATTTTAGATTCATCAGGTATGCAACAATACAATACTGTTGGCTCTTTTCCTAATATATCAAAATCAAAGTCAGAATTTGATGTTATATTTTCTACATTTACATCATCAAACAGAGTCATTCTTTCATTGAATATTGATGTTATACTTTTATAAGTGTTTTCACTAGTAGAAATAATTGGTATCAATTTATCTTTACTTTTAAATCCATAAGGCTTTGCCTCTACATATTTTCTTAATGATTTTATGTTTTTGTCAGTCATGGAACTATTTTGAAATTTTTTCATAGATGTTAATGTTATTTGCTCTCTTTTAATTTTTCCATCAGCATAATCTTCTAAAAACAAAAAAATAATACCATATAATAAATCACTCGCACTATTATTCCAAAAAGCCTCTTTTGCAGTTTTATCAGCCATAATCATAGTGCATATATCATTTACTATTTGATTACACCCTGCATAATGTGTTATTGCCTCATTTTTATATTTAATTTTTAGTTCTTCATTTTTTTCTTTATCACTTAATTTCTCGTTTTTATCAAAAAGTTCATATTCATTTATTGCAGTTTCAAGTAAATTAGAATGATTAGAAAACTCTGGGTTTCTAAAATCTAATGTAAATACATTATAACCATTATCTTTAAATATCTTACTTGTTGTAGAAAAGATTTCTCCCTTTGGGTCAGTAATAAAAACACTCTTTTTATTTTTAGCAGTTGCTATAAAACTACATTCTGGAATAACAGCAGTAGCACTTTTACCACTACCAGTTGATCCTAGATAAATCCAATGGGGTGTTGTCATATCAAACCATACATATTTATTATCTTTTGAATAATAAACTGGAAAACCACTTTCAACAATATTGCTTATTTTTTCTTTTCTAAAGTTCTTTTTTATTTCTTGAAAAGTTGACCACCTAGCACTACCATGTTCATTATTATCTTTAATTTTCTGCCTAGTTATAAGTGGTTCAATAAAATATAAAAAGATAATTATTAATACAACTATAACTAAAATAATAATATAAGGAATTGGCATTCTTATCTTTCCATTTCTTCATCTAATTCATTCATAACATCATCTAGCATATCTTCATCAATCACTTTATAATCTTTTACTTTCTCTACTCCAGTTTGTAAATCAACTAACCTATCTATAATATCTTTTCTTACATCTGGATCACATTTATC
>DVHV01000075.1 GCA_018711775.1 Candidatus Onthocola stercoravium
AGCTACAATTTCCAGCGGTACAGGAACAAGTACTGATCCATTTATCCTACAAACTAACTAAACTGGTAGCAATACCAGTTTTTATGTGATAAAATTATATAGGAAGTGGTAGTATGATAAAAGAATTTAAGAAATTTATTGCTAGAGGTAATGTCTTAGATTTAGCGGTTGGGGTTATCGTCGGTGGTGCTTTCTCATCAATTGTAACTAGTCTTGTTAATAATATATTTACACCAATTATTGGTCTTATTCTTGGTGGTGTCGATTTTTCTAATCTTTCAATAACATTTCGAGATACGCAAATTATGTATGGGGCATTTATTCAAAGTGTTATCGACTTTTTAATCGTGGCTTTCTGTTTATTTATTGTAGTTAAAGTAGTAAATAAAGTAACTGCTAAAAAGGAAAAGAAAGAAGAAAAGAAAGACACTAAGAGCGCAGAACTTAAAACATTAGAAGAAATAAGGGATATACTTAAAAATGACATACAAAGCAAGTAATGGATTAGAAATAGAAGTAATAGTAAATAGAAAAAATAATAAAAATATTTATTTTCGAGTTAAAGAGGATTTGAAACTCTATGTTAATGCACCAATGTTTTTAAGTTCTAATAGTATATTAAAACTTATCGGAGAAAATGAGAAAGATATTTTGAAAATGTATGAAAAGATGGAAGATAGATGTAAAGACGATGATAAGTTTTGGTATTTAGGTAAAAAGTATTATATTGAAATAAAAGAAGATGCTGATGAGGTAACCTTTGATGATAAGTATGTTTATACACCATCAATAAAAGATCTTGATAGATTTTATCAAGAAAAAGTTGTCGAAATATTTACTAAAGAGGTAGAAATTGCTAAGAAATGTTTTGCTCATTTGCCGGAATTCACACTAAAATTCAGAAAAATGCGAACGAGATGGGGAGTTTGTAATACTGCTAAAATGACAGTTACTTTAAATACAGAGTTACTTAAAAAAGACATCGAGTTACTCGATTATGTTATTGTTCATGAGCTTTGTCATTTTTTTGAAGGAAATCATAGTAAGAATTTCTGGAATTTAGTTGGACAGGCCTATCCTAATTATAAAGAAGCAAGAAAGAAATTGAGGTATTAGATGAATATAACTAGTTTACAAAATGAACATGTTAAGTATTGGAATTCTTTGAAAGAAAAGAAAGTTCGTGATAAAGAAAGAAGATTTTTAATTGAGGGTGATCATTTAATTAATGAAGCAAAACGTCAAAATTTAATAATTGAAACAATAAGTGTGATTGATTTAGCAGCAGACTATTTAGTAACTGAGGATATAATGAAAAAAATAAGTTCTCAAACATCGATTAGTTATAATGCTGCAGTAGTTAGATTTATTCCAGAAGATAGTATCAGTGGTAATATAATTATTTTAGATGGTATTCAAGATCCAGGTAATTTAGGAACAATAATCCGTTCTTGTATTGCTTTTAACTTTACTACAATAATTCTAGGAGATAACTCAGTCGATTTATATAACCCTAAAGTTGTAAGAGCAACCGAAGGAATGATTTTTCATATCAATGTCTTGCGAAGAAATTTGGTAGAATTTATTCCAACTCTTAAAAATTTAGGTTATAAAATAGTAGGAACTGATGTAATAAATGGAGTTGATATAAAAAACTTGAAACATGATGACATTGCTCTTGTTTTAGGTAGTGAAGGTCAGGGAATGAGTAAAAGTGTTAGAGAATTATGTGATGAATTTGTTTATATAAATATGAATGAATCTTGCGAATCATTAAATGTTGGTGTTGCTGCAAGTATATTAATGTACGAGGTAAATCATGAATGAATTAGTAATAGTTGGAAAAGTAATAAATTTTTTTGGAATTAAGGGAGAATTAAAAATACTTAGTGATTTTGATAAAAAAGATTTAGCATTTAAAGTTGGCATGCCTGTGATGATAAAAGAACAGTGGCTTACTATTACTAGTGTTAGGTATCATAAAAATTATATCCTAATTAGAGTAAATGATTTAAATGATATTAATTTAATAACAAAGTATATTGGATTTAATGTCTATGTAAAAAAAGTAGATCTTGATTTAAAAGAAGATGAATATTTGCTAGAAGACTTAATTGGAGCTAAAGTAATGGAAGATGATGAAACAATTGGAGAAGTAATTGATGCTTATATTGCTCCGGGATCTAGTTATGTACGAGTACTTAAAGATAATAAAGAATATTTAATTCCTTTAGTAGAAGCTTATATTAAGAAATTTGACAAGAATAATAAAACATTATATACAATTAATGCAAAAAATTTAATTATTTAGTATAATAAGAATGATGGAGGTGAATTATGCGAATAGATATAATGACTCTTTTTCCGAGTATGATTGAAGGGTTTTTATCTGAATCAATTATTAAAAGAGCAATTGCTGCAAATCTTGTAGAAATAAATGTTATCAATTTTCGTGATTTTTCACCTCTTAATAATAAACAAGTTGATGATACTCCTTATGGCGGAGGGGCAGGGATGTTACTTAGATGTGAGCCAATATTTGAGTGTTTAGATCATATTAAAACCCCTGATTCTCATGTGATACTGCTTTCTCCGGAGGGCAAAACGTACAGTCAAAAAAGAGCAATAGAG
Source organism: Candidatus Onthocola stercoravium (assembly GCA_018711775.1). Lineage (GTDB taxonomy): Bacteria > Bacillota_I > Bacilli_A > RF39 > UBA660 > Onthocola_B > Onthocola_B stercoravium. The sequence goes on from DVHV01000075.1 coordinate 2,632, forward strand.
TTAACAAAATATAAGCACATAATTATTATCTGTGGTCACTACGAAGGCTTTGATGAACGCATAAAAACCCAGGTTGATGAAATTATCAGTATTGGAGATTTCATCCTAACTGGTGGTGAAATACCGGCATGTGCAATTGTTGATTCAGTAGTTCGTTTAATTCCAGGAGTAATAAATAGTGATTCTTTAACTAGTGAGTCGTTTAACAATAATTTGTTAGATTATCCACAGTACACCAAGCCGAGTGAATATCGGGGCTTAAAGGTGCCAGATATCTTGATTAGTGGAGACCACAAAAAAATTGCGGAATACCGCGCGGCAGAACAAATCAAAAAGACCCAAGCGCTTAGACCTGATTTAATGGGGGATAAAAATGAATAGTTATATTTTAAAAAAAGATGATGAAGAAAAAAAAGTACTGCTATATAAAGAACAAACCGGCTATGAATTTTCTCCTAAGAAGGGAATTAAAAGAGTTAAGAAAATTACCGTTATCGATGAAGATATGGTAAGCAGTATTTTAGAAGATAAAGTAGTTAAGGCTTATAATAGATTAATAAAAATAATATATAGTCTTATAACTGCTGGAGATGAAACGACTAGTGGTGATGTTTTAGTTGCATATACTGAATTAGATCGTATTCGAAATATATTACTTTATAAAT
>DVHV01000076.1 GCA_018711775.1 Candidatus Onthocola stercoravium
ATGTTCGAACTTGCCCTTAGAAAGAATAATATCCATCATGACTTAATCAAACCTTACACCCCTAAACACAACGGTAAGGTTGAAAGAAGTCATAGGAAGGATAATGAACGGTTTTATTCTACTCACCGCTTTTATTCAATTGAAGATGCCAATAAGCAGTTGCAATCATATCTTAGGAAATACAACAATTTCCCTATGCAACCGCTTAAATGGAAATCTCCAATTAAAATGCTTCGTGATTATTTTAACAAGTTAAAATAATCTATAGTTGGTTTGTCGTGACTCTGTCACTTATGTTTGACAAACCTACACATTTGCTGAGAAAATAGATATGAGTAGAGGTTTTATTTCACAAATTGAAAGTCCGGGGCTTACTGGTATTGGGGTATCACTTGATACACTACTTAAGATATGTATTGTATATAATGTTGATATAAGAGAATTTTTTGATGGTTTTGAAAAATTAATTAATATTAAAAATAATCCAAATATTGAAGTAAAAGAATATGTTAATAATTAGAAAATTCACATAATTCCAAATTTTATCATTTTAAATCTATATCAAATGCATAATCATAACTAATTTTTTCTTTATATTTAGTTTCTTTATAGGCTTTTTCTTGATGGGAATATTCTGATATTTCTTCAGCATTATAATTTTTAAAGAACTCTTTTACTTTATTAATAATATGTATTTGTTCTTTTGTTAAATGTTTGTTAGTTGGTTTATTTTTAGCTATAATAGCAATATATTCTTTATCATTAAAATACCTTACTTTTATATCAATTATTTCTTTTTCAAATAGGTAGTGTAAGAGTATTTCATAATTATTTGGTACTGGCCCAAAAGGATATTTAATGTATTCTAATCCTGTTATACTTTCACCAGTATTTTTATAATTTAAAAAGTCACTATAAAACATTTCTTTTAATACTCTTGTTTTACTAATTGGGGTACTTGTTATAATACGTATTAAGTCCTCTATTCTATTTATATTAAATTTAGTATAACCATTTAAATCTGTTAAATTATCTGAATTATCAAAAAAAGACATTAATATTAAATTATTTGGAACGTTGCCAAATTTTTCTTTGATGGTAGATAAATCTTTAGGAGTTAATGATTTTTCGTTAGCTAAAACTAAGTTATTAATCATAGAGGAATCATTTAGTAACATTTTTAATATGATATAAAAGTTATCATTAGGTATAGATGATCCATTTTCATAACTTATTAAAGTTTTTCTGGCACAACCAATTATTTTTGAAAATAGTTCCTGAGTTAATCCATAACTTTTTCGTAAATTAATTATATCACTTGGTGATATACCATATTTTTCATTATATATTTGATAAGCTTGTTTTAAGGCATGATCTCCCAAAAGTTCATCTTCTACTATGGAATCACAATTTTTGCAAAATCTTGTTTTACTTATTACTTTTATAGGCACATCTTTAACTATAAAATTATATTGGTGTTTTTTTACATATGTATTTGTAGATTCACAATTATCGCATTTATAAATATTCGTCATAATCTATATGAAATGACCAACAATAAACATAATCAATATTATTATCTTTTTCTAATGAAAGTTTTATATATACCATTTTTCCATTAATTAATCTTTTGAAAGTCAAACTATAATTACTTTGATTATAATATGATTTAGTATCTAAATAATAGAAGTTTCTATTTAATGATAATATTATGTCCCAAGCTATGTCTCTAGTAATCCCTATTTTAGCTAAATCTTCGTTGATATCTCTATCTTTTCTTCTTTTAAATCTTCTATTATTATTTCTAATTGCAGTTTTCATTCTTGATAGTAATTTAATTTGTTCGCTATTCATTGAATTATGTTTTGTATATGTCGTTAATATACTCCTTTCTACTATATTGTAACATAAGTTACATTAATTGTCACTAAAAAACTATTGGCTCATCACCAATAGTTTAGTTTGTATTTATCTTTAATTATTTAATAATTTCAGATACTACACCAGCACCAACAGTTCTTCCACCTTCACGGATAGAGAATTTAGTACCGTTTTCAAGAGCAACTGGAGCGATTAGTTCAACAGTCATGTCAACATTGTCGCCAGGCATAACCATTTCTACTCCTTCTGGTAATTCAATAACACCAGTAACGTCTGTAGTTCTAAAATAGAATTGTGGACGATAATTTGAGAAGAATGGTGTATGACGTCCTCCTTCTTCTTTAGATAGGACATAAACACTTGCTTTGAATTTTGTATGAGGTGTAACGCTTCCTGGTTTAGCTAAAACTTGTCCACGTTCTACTTCATCACGAGCAATACCACGAAGTAAGCATCCTGCATTGTCTCCAGCTTGTGCATAGTCTAGAGATTTTCTAAACATTTCAATACCAGTAACAACTGTTTTCTTTGTTGGTTTAAGTCCAACAATTTCAACTTCGTCGTTAAGTTTAAGTTGTCCACGTTCAACACGTCCTGTAACAACTGTACCACGTCCAGAAATTGTGAATACGTCTTCAATACTCATTAAGAATGGTTTGTCAGTATCACGAACTGGAGCATCGATATAAGAATCAACTGCAGCCATTAAGTCACGAATACTTTGAGCAGCTGCTTCATCACCTTCAAGTGCTTTAAGTGCACTACCACGGATGATTGGGCAATCTGAATCAAATCCGTATTCTCCAAGTAATTCTCTGATTTCCATTTCTACTAAATCAAGTAGTTCTGGGTCATCAACTTGGTCACATTTGTTCATGTAAACTACGATCTTAGGCACACCAACTTGACGAGATAATAGAATATGTTCTCTAGTTTGTGGCATTGGACCGTCAGCAGCAGATACAACAAGGATTGCTCCGTCCATTTGAGCAGCACCAGTAATCATGTTTTTAACATAATCGGCGTGTCCTGGACAGTCAACGTGTGCATAGTGACGTTTTTCAGTTTCGTATTCAACATGCGCAGTGTTGATTGTTATACCTCTTTCTCTTTCTTCTGGAGCTTTGTCGATATCAGCATAATCAACGAAAGTACCAAAATATTTAGTGATCGCAGCAGTTAATGTTGTTTTACCATGGTCAACGTGTCCGATGGTACCAATATTAACGTGTTCTTTTGAACGATCAAATTTTTCTCTTGCCATATAATATTTCCTCCTTTTTCTTTACTATTATATTTTATCTAATGCTTGAATATTTTTCAAGTATTATTCTTAATTAATGCTGTTTTTCTTAATTATTTCTTCAGCAATTCCTTTTGGCACTTCTTCATAGTGATCAAGTGTCATTGTGAAGTTACCACGACCTTGAGTATTTGAACGAAGTGTAGTTGCGTAACCAAACATTTCTGCAAGTGGTACCATAGCATTGATTGATAATGCATTACCACGAGATTCATTACCCATTGGTTTACCACGACGGCTTGTTAGGTCACCCATAACATTACCCATATATTCTTCTGGAATAACTACTTCAACTTTCATTATTGGTTCTAGAAGAACTGGTTTACATTTGTTTTTAGCTTCTTTTAAAGCCATTGATGCAGCAATTTTGAAGGCCATTTCTGATGAATCGACATCATGGTAAGAACCATCAAATAATGTTGCTTTAACATCTACCATTGGGTAACCTGCAAGGATACCACCAGCCATAGCTTCTTGTAATCCTTTGTCAGTTACTGGAATATATTCACGAGGAACTACCCCACCAACGATAGCATCAACGAATTCATATCCTTTTTCAGGATTTGGTTCGAATTTAACCCAAACATGTCCGTATTGTCCACGTCCACCAGATTGTTTAATATACTTACCTTCACAATCTCCTGCTTGTTTAATTGTTTCACGATAAGCAACTTGTGGAGCACCAACATTAGCTTCAACATTGAACTCAC
>DVHV01000077.1 GCA_018711775.1 Candidatus Onthocola stercoravium
CGGAGTAACACTACCATTTATGTCCTATGGTGGGTCTAGTTTGCTTGTATCGATGATAAGTATTGGTATTATTTTAAATATTAGTAGAAAAACGTAAAAAACTTAGTAAATTTTCCCATTTTCCCATTGCAAATGTTTGAACAATAATAGAATTATGATATAATTTATTAAAAAGTATGTTATTCAATAAAATATTAACCTAATAAAAGATAAAATAGTAATTTTTTAAAAATGATAGTGTAGGTGGTGAAGAAAATGCCCGAAAAAAATCAAATGATAAAAAATTATATCACTCAAGTAGCAAGCAAAGTAAACGAACAATATCAAGGCTTAATAAATGATGACAAAATAAATAAGGCAATGGGTATGTTTGCTGATTCTACTGAAGAATACGATGTCATTGTTCAAAGGATAAATGAACTTGTTAATCAAATGATTCAAAATTATTTAAAAGAACAAGAAAAAAGATTTGACCCAAAACTCGTAAAAGAAAATCATGAAAAGATATATAGTAAATTAGAAGTATTAATAAGAAAGTTAAATGAAAAAGATGTTGATTATCAACTTGCAGGGGCTTTATGTGCTTATATAAAGTATGGGGTTGAATCAGATAGAACACACGATGATATAGACATCAATTTAAATGAATCAGATATGAATAAATTTAAAGAAGCGTGTGAAGAAATGGGTCTTCAATTTCATGATAAAAGATTGACTACTTCGAGAATTTTAAAAAATGGCATTCCATCTGGTGAACACGAAGTAATTGCAACTCTAGACGGATCAGACTTTCATATTGGAGCGTTTTGCTTTGAAAGAAAGCCAGATGGCACTGTTATAAATAAGGGATATTATCACGATGAAAACGGACAAATATTTAGTAGAAATGATATTATAAGTCCACAACTTGCTAGTGAAATATTTGGTAGAGAACAAGCCATATTTAGAGGGCAAAGATTATTTATTACACCACCAGAATATATTTATAAATTGAAAAGTTATACACATAATTCTAAAGATAAGGTTGATCTTTTATTTATGGAAAGTCGAATTGATAGAGATAAATTGGCAAGAATAAATGAACTATCTAAAACATCTCATATAGAACACAAAAAAATAAATAATGCAGTTAATTTTACATCATCTCAAAATTTTAATTATCATACTCATACTTATAGGTCTGGTCACAGTGAGTATGTAAGTGATGAAGAAATTTTAGAAACTGCAAAGCAAATGGGATTTGCTTCATTAGGTTTTAGTGAACATATTCCCAATCCAAATTTAGTATTACCAGATGAAGATAACAGAATGTTATTGTCAGAAGTTGATGAATATATTGCTTCTATTAATAAGTTGAAACAAGATAATCCAGATATGACAATATTATTAGGTTTTGAAGCAGAATTTGATCCTATGAAAGAATCATTTCTAGGAGATATGAGAGAACAAGTTGATTATATGATATTAGGTCAACATTTTGTAACTCGTGGACTCCAAAATGTATCAGCAAAAAATAATCCGAATTATCCTATTGAATATGCCAATATGGTTAGTAAAGCAATTGATAGTGGAATCTTTGATATAGTTGCTCATCCAGATTTCTTTATGCAATTTCGAGATTCAATGCAAGATGAGGAATCCAAAAAACTGTTTGATGAAAATAGTGTTCTTGCCAGTCAAATAATATGTGAAAAAGCAAGAGATATGGGAATACCTATTGAAATTAATTTATCACCTGCATTAAATAATCAAATTTTATCTGATGGCAATTTAACATACCCACATCCTACTTTTTGGCAAGTGGCTCAAGAAATAGATGGACTACAAGTTTTAAAAGGTGTTGATGCTCACGATTTAAGTGCATTTAAAAATGTAACACAAACAGAACAACTTATTGGTGAAATAGAGCAATTGGTAAGTGATAAATTAATTCAAGGAAGTTACAACCCAGTTATAGCAAGACAAAATAATCAAAAATTGCAAGAAGCATATAGAATTCATCAAGAAAGTGCCTTAACATTTGAAACACACATAATAAAACAAATAGTTGATGGTAGTCTTACTAATGCAGAAGATAGGCTTGATGCCGAAGGATTAGCAATTACTGTGGGAACATCACTTAATGGTATAATGCAAAACTGTGTAAATAATGCGAGCAAAAAAGATCAAGATACAATTGAAGAAATATCTAAAATAGTCGATAATCCAGATATATCTAATAAAGAAAAAAAAGGTAAATTTACAAGAAAAAAGATGGCAGTTCAAGAAACAAATCAAGTTTTGGCAAACCAACAAAAAGCAATAGAAAATGCTAAAGAGCATACTTTAAGTGCAATGAATATTGGATGTGAAACAAAACTTGAATATTCAAGTATAGTTGCTCAAATAACCCAACATAAAACAACCAAAAGTGATTCTCAAAAGCAGCAAATTGAGCAACACATAGATAACTTTAGCCAATCAAAAGGTATTATAAGTGAAAAAGGTAAACCATATCAATTAACAAGAACTAATTTAAATCAAAATAATGCTGATAATGCCAATAGAGGTTCAGTAAATATTGTTGTTCTTACATTAATCATGTCTTTTATAATTGGATTTGGAATAGGCATTGGTTATATGATATATAGTTTTGCTATTGGAGGTTAAAAATGTCTTATGAATCTATTTCAATGGAGCAATTATTAAATATATCTAAATTTTTCTCCAACACAACTGTTCAAAGGCTTATATATGGCAAAGAGAATATTGAATCACTTTCGTTAGAAGAGTTAAAAAAAATATGTTTTGAATTATCATCCAATGTTAAAAATAGAAGTCCATTTCTTTTTTCATCACCATATGTTAAATACTTTAAAGAATATCCACAAGCACTTGAAATTATAAATGAATTTAAAGAGTTAAACATAACTAATATGAACCAAGTAGAGCTGTTAAATACATTAGCACATTTGTTTCGACTGTATAACTATAAGTTATTATATAATAACTTAGTTGAAAAATACACCATCTATACTTCTACATTATATGCTACTAAAGATATTTTAAAGTGTATTGATTTTGCAAATAATAATATAAGTTTATTTGATAATAATACTATTGATAGATTAAATAACATAAAAAAAGGTATTCAAAACTTTTTAGAGAATATTGAATACATAGATGGTTCGTTTGAATATAAAAATTTAGAAACAATACAACAATATGTGAATGAATATAATACTTTTGCTGCTAATGTTTGGAAATCTTATGTTGATGATTCCATTTCTAATAAAGATGAATTTAGATATTTAGTACATGATGGAATTATTAAAGGTAAAAAATACTATGGTGGCACTCTTTCGACATCTTTGATATCAAATAATCATTTAACTACTTTTGGTGAAGGATATGGAATTATTGTTAAACCTATAATTATAGAATCAGCAGTTCCAAATGATAATGGAACAGACAATTCTGCCACAATTGAAAACACAAATACGAGAAACGGAACACGAGTAATATATCTTCCTCAACAAGTAGAACAAGAGACTATAAAAAATCAATGTTATTCAGAAATTGCACTAAATGAACACGAAATTATAGGTGTATTTGCAATTGATAATAAGTATAATAATGTTATTAAATATATACAAGCAAGATTATTAGCCAGAAGATTAAAGGTTCCGTTTGTAAAAATAGATAGTAAGACTAAAAGTCAAAAAGTTAGTAGAAGAATTACTTATAAAGAAATGGAGGGAAAAAAAGATATGAATGTATCATATGAAGAAATGCTAATTAATACTAATGAAAAAATGAAAGAAATTGAAAGAGAATTTTTAACAATTCATCCTACAATAGTTGATGGAAAGAAAAAAAATTATGCATTTTATAATAATAGTTTTTGTTTTAGAATAGAAGATATTCCAGAAGAATATAGGCATTTGTATTCTTCAAGCTCTAATAGTGATGAACCGCTATACTATGAAACTGATAAGGTTAGGAAAACTAACCTTGATGATATGAGTAAATTTCCAGATTTTGCGAGTAAAAATGCAGAATATGTAAAGTTGCTTCAAACTAAACGAGAACTTCAATCTCAAATAGAACAAAAAGAAAAACAAAAACGTCAAAAACAAATTAAACAAAATGATGATATACGACAAGTTGAAAAGTTATTAAATATTAGAATAAGTCCAACAAAGACTGGATATATTGATTTCAAAGGTCAAATTCATGTAAGTTCTAAAAATACATCAGAGTTATCAGTTGAAGAAGGACAGATTAAAGCAAAACTTATTGAATTATATAATGAAGATAAAATAGATTTACGTACGAAAAATGAACTGCAAATAGCAGTTGTAAATCTATATGCTTCAATGAGAAAAAATGCTCCAAAACCACAGCCACAATCAACACGGGATGATTCAACCTTTGAACAAGGACAAGCACAATCTCAAACTCAACAACAAACTGTTCAGCCTAAAACTGAAGAGCAAGTAGATGAATTTACATCTGAATTTAGAAAAAAGTATGGTTATGACACTATGCCAGATGGACAAAAAGTTGAGTTTGATAAAAGATTGGAACAAGAACGAAAAAAACAGCAAATGCAAAGGCAACAGAACTCTACTAAAAAAAATGTTGAAAAAAGTGATGCTAGAAAAATATTAGAGGATGAACGTCGAGAATTAAGGCGAAAGCAATTTGAGGAAAGAGCCAGAGCCATGGGATTGGGCATAGAGCAAATTGCTAATTTATATGATTTGTTTATGGAACAAGAATTAAGTGAAAGGCAAAGGATTGAAATGGAATCTGAGGAAATCGAGCATCACAATGGAATGGGAATGTAGAAAGGAAATTTGTTATGGATTTAAATAAAAAATGTTTTATTACAAAGGATGTATTAGTTAATAAGAAAAAAATAAAATTTATGTATCATGAACAACCAGACAATGAATCTGATAGTGGTTGGAGATTTTTTAGTGGAGACGAAACTCAAGAATATGTTGATGATAGTAACAATTTGATTTTTATATCTTTATTAGAAGTGATCCAAAATGTAG